>NZ_JBEZUT010000613.1:0-2205 GCF_040636595.1 Kitasatospora sp. NPDC036755 | reverse complement strand
GGCCGGGCGGTGGCGTCCGCACCCGGGAGGTCCTCGCGCAGCGCCGCCCGCGCCCGGGCCACCCCCCAGCGCTGCCGCGGCTCCTCGCCCCGCAGCCCGAGAACCGCCGGCGCCAGCCGCCGTGCGGTCCCGCCCGTACCGCCTGTCCCGCTCGCCCCGCTCGCCCCGCTCGTCCTGGCCGCGAGGGCGAGCCAGCGGCCGAGGCGGTCGGCGACCGGCCGGGCCCCCGGGAGGCCCTCGGGCAGCAGCGGGTCGTGGCCGGTGGCCAGCAGGAAGAACAGCCCGCCGAGGGCGTACAGGTCGACGGCCGGGTCGGCGACGCGGCCGCGGGCGGGGGCGAGCCGGCCGGGCCCGTGCTCGGGGGCGCGGTAGCCGGGGGCGCCGGCGGGGCCCGCGAGTCGTCCGGCTTCGGTGGCGAGCCCGAGGTCGACCAGCCGCAGCGTGCCGTCCGGGCGGACCGCGACGCTGCCGGGGGAGAGGTCGCGCAGCACCACCCCCCGGGCATGCACCCGCTCGACCAGGTCGAGCAGGCCGTGCGCCACCGGCCCGGCCTCGGCCCAGTCGACGTCCGGCTTGCCGTCGCGCCGCAGCCGGGCGGCCACCCAGCCGCGCAGGGGCTGTCCGGCGATTCGTTCCTGCACCAGGAAGACGGAGTCCTCCCGCTCGATCAGTTCGACGGCGCGCGGCGCCAGCCCCTGCCCGTCCAGCCGGGCGAGCAGCGCGGCCTCGTGCCG
This sequence comes from Kitasatospora sp. NPDC036755, assembly GCF_040636595.1. Taxonomy (NCBI): domain Bacteria; kingdom Bacillati; phylum Actinomycetota; class Actinomycetes; order Kitasatosporales; family Streptomycetaceae; genus Kitasatospora; species Kitasatospora sp. NPDC036755. The sequence continues at coordinate 1,471 of NZ_JBEZUT010000613.1, read as the reverse complement.
CAGCGCGTCGCGGGCGTCGGTGCCGACCGGGCCCGGCCCTCCGTACGCCCGGGCCTGCTTGACCACGACCTCGGCGCCGCTCGACGCCTCCTGGCCGAGGAACACCCCGCCCCTCGCACTCTGCCGCACAACGGCGGTCACCGCGTACCGGCCGACCGGCAGCACCCCGCCCCGGCGCCGGCCCCACGCCCGGCCCGTACGGGCTCCCGTACGAGCCCCGTCGAACGGGTCCCGTGCCCGCTCCGGCGCCCGGAGCGCCGTGCCGCGCACCCCTTCGGTCCGCTCAGGGCCCGGCCCGCGCGGTACCGGGCGGCACTCCGTGTCCTCGCCCGGTACCGTCGGCGGCGCGAACGCGCCGTACCGGTAGTGCACCCGGCTCCCCACCCGGTACGGGCGGTCGGAGCGCACCGCGGGCCCCGGCAGCCCGGCGGTGGCCCGGTCCAGCTCGGCCGCGAGCCGCTGGAACTGCTCCTCGTCGGCCGGGTGGACGGCGATGAACTCTCCCGCCGAACAGCTCTCCCCGTCGCGGGAGTTCAGCTCGCGCAGGTGCTCCTGCGAGGCGGCGAACCGGAAGCAGCACGGATCCCCGGCGAGCACCCGGATCACCGCCGAGAGCACCGCCTCGCCCGCCGCCGAGGCCGCGCTCACCTGGAGCTTCCACCCCTGCTCCGGCAGCGGCGGAGGCGGTGAAGGCGGCGACGAAGGCGGCGGAGGGGCCGCGGACGGCCTGGCCGTGCACCAGAAGCCGCCGACCGTGACGTCCCAGTCGCCACCGCCTCCCCGGCCTCCGGCGCGGGCCAGCGCCGCCCGCGCCGCCTCCGGCCACGAGCCGGCCGCACCCGGCCCGTGGCCCACCGGCCCCCGGTCCCCGGCCGTACGCAGTGATGTGCCCGCCTTCACCCGCCACCACATCCCTTCGTCACGGCCGTCGCCCCGGGTGCCCACTGCTCGTGGCACCCGGGGGCGCGGCCCGGCCCGATCGGTTTCCCGGAAGGAGCGGCGGCGCCGCCCCGTGACGGGACGGTGTCGCCGTCCCGCCGCGGGGCGGCCCGCCGCCCCGGCGCGGGAGTGCTCGTCCGGATCCCGTCCGGCCCGGCGCGGCCTCCGCCCGACCCCCGGTCGTGACTGCCGCCGGGGCAACTCCCGTTCGCAGGAGTGAAGTTACTTTCGAGCCATCCGCGGCCTCAACGCAGAGCCGGTCACTTCACTCGTAAGGGTGATCAACGCCTGGTTTCGAATTCGTGCGAGAAGCCCGCTGTGAGTAACGGGCGCCCGGCGCGCGGCCGCGTGCGGAGCGCGCGGGGCCCGTCGGGCGCCTCCCGTCGCGGATTGACGCGCATCCGTACGCCCGCGACACCCACGTCCGAACGGCCACGGCGGCGCCCCCCGGCCGCCCCCCCGCCGCCCCCCCGCCCCCCCCCCCCCCCCCCCCGCGGGGGGCCCGCCCCCCCCCCCCCCCCCGCCCGGGAGT
>NZ_JBEZUT010000612.1:0-2208 GCF_040636595.1 Kitasatospora sp. NPDC036755 | reverse complement strand
CACCCGATCGGAGGACCTGGCGGCGGAGCTGGCGAGCACTGCGGAGAGCGCCTTCGGCACGTAGCCGGACAATGCGAAGGGGCCCCGCGGTCGACAGGGCCCCTTCGCACGTGTTGAAGGGTCAGACGACGATGGTGATGTTCTGCGCCAAGCGCCTGATCTCCCCGCTGACGCCCAGCTCGGTGAGCATGCTCATGAGCTCGTCGTGGGTCTTCTGGGGAAGCCCCTCGCGCAGCCCGGCCTGGAGGTAGCCGGCGGAGATGGTCCGCACGATCGTCCGGCGGGAGCAGACCAGCACCATCCGCTCCCGGATCGACTGGGCCAGCTCGTCGTTGCCGGCCTCCTGGGCGTCGGTGAGCTCCTTGAACAGGATCGCGCCCCGCAGGGTCTCCCTGTAGACCTCCCGCTCCTCCTCGTTGGTGGCGGCCTCCGCCAGCACGTGCTCCTCGATCCGACGGGCCTGCTCCATGTCGCCCCGGGCGTAGGCGTCGCGCAGAGCCCTGCCCTGGCGGGTCTCGTAGATGTCGGGGAGTTCCAGCGGGCTGCCGGGCTCCTTCACGACCTCGTCGCCCTCGTCCCACGCGGTGCAGTGGATGGCCTGGATGCCGTCCTGGACGCCGATGGTGGTGATCTGCCAGACCGGCCACTGGGTGCGCGGCCTCGGGCCCGGGTCGATCGCCAGCACGTCGTACTCGTACCCGTGCCGGGTGCTCGCCGTTCGCCTGCTCGTTCTCGCCCATCCTGGCCTCCCTCTCCTTTGACCGGGTCCGGCCGGGCGGCCGAACCCGCGAATGTAGCGCGACGGGCCTCAGTACCAGGCCCACTCGGTGACATTGCTGCGGCCGTAGCCGTCGCCGAACTTGAGGTCCAGCACGGCTAGTTCGCCCAGTTCCTCCGACACCGCGTGCACGGTGCGCTCCGGCAAGGGGCCCGGGACGTAGAGGGCGCCGGCCTCCAGCTGGAGCTGGAGCGTGCCGTCGTCGGCGACGCCGGTCAGGTGGATCTCGGTCTCCAGGAACGGCTCGTAGCCGAGCCCGGTCAGGTGCTCGTACGCGGCGAGGATCGCAGGCCCGTACGGGGGCGTCTCGTAGTACCCGTTGATCAGCTGGACCTGGTGCTCGCGCACGATCCGCGGCCACTGGACGTGATCCGTGACGGTGCCGAGCGAGAGGATCGGGCACTCCCCCCTCTGCATGCGGCCGTCGAACTCCTGCCGGGCCCACATCGGAACGGGGGTGGAGGGCCCGAAGGAGTAGGTGCGGCCCTCGTGGCGGACCATGTCCGCCATGGCGGCCACCCACGCCTCCTGGCGCTCGGTCGACCAGCTGTCGGCGAAGTCGCCGACCTGCCTCAACAGCATGTTCAGCGCGCTCCTGGCCTGCTGCTCGCGCGTCATCTTCTTCTCCTTCTCGGTGCGGGTCCGGGGCCGGACGCGGGTGCGGCCGGCCCCGGGTTCGGGCTTCCTGCGGGGTCAGTTCTTCTCGGTGTTGACGGTCAGCTGGGGCAGGCCGGTGCCCGCGAGCACGGCGGCCTGGAAGGTCGCGGGGTCCAGGGCCTCGCGGTGCTCGACGGCCCGGGCGAGCATCAGCCCGTAGGTGAGGGCCTGGGCTTGGACGGTGGCCTGGAGCCGGGCGGTCTCGACGTCGGCCAGCCGGTTGACCTGGGTCAGCTGGAGTTCGTGCCACCGGGCCTCGGCCCGCTCGCGGGCGACCCGCCAGTGCCGGGCGGTGACGGCGTAGACCAGGGCGGTGGCTACCAGCCACAGGAGCGCGGCCAGCGCCCAGCTGGAGGTGTAGGCCGAGACGCCGACCAGCGCGAACGCGCCGCTGGCGGCGAACGCCACGGCGGTAATGATCTCCGAGCCGTTCTCCTTCGCCGCGGAGACCATCCCGTGGGCGGAGCTCGCGCCGGACAGCACGATCATCAGCGCGACGTCGCCCCAGCTGCCGGCGGCGCCCTGCTCGTGCCAGATCCGGGCCAGGATCAGGGCGGTCGTGGTGGTGAGCACGGGCATCAGGCGGCTGCCGTAGCGGGTGGCGACGTAGCTGCCCGCGCTCATGATCTGCGGGGGCTGGGCCGGGACCAGCGGGGTAACAGTCGTCGGCTGGTAGGGCGTCATCGCGCGAGCTCCATCTGTTCGTCTCGGTTGTCGTGGTGAAGGTGGGGAGGGCGGAAGTCGGGGGAGACCTCTCGGATCTCCTCCGGCCC
>NZ_JBEZUT010000611.1:0-2217 GCF_040636595.1 Kitasatospora sp. NPDC036755 | reverse complement strand
TCACCGAGCGCGGTCAGAGCGGTGTCGATCGCCTCGTACCGCACCGGCACGCCGGCGCGGCCCGCCGACACCGGTGGCGCCCCCGAGGGCGGTCGCGCCCTGCTCCGCTCCGCCCGCCCTCCCGGCGGACGACGGTAGCCGTCGGGCCTGCGGGCACCCCCTAGACTTCCGGCCATGACCACGCCCGACCCCTCCGCCGCGGACCGGCTCGCCCGGATCGTCCAGCTCTCCACCGGGAGCTACCTGCTCGTCACCACGTACAAGAAGGACGGCACCGCCGTGCCGACCCCGGTGTGGGTGGTGCGCGACGGGGAGGCGCTCGGGGTCTGGACCGTCGCGGACTCCTGGAAGGTCAAGCGGATCCGCAACCGCGCCGACGTCCTCGTCGGCCCCTGCGACGTCAAGGGCCGCCCGACCGGCGAGCAGTACCCCGCCACCGCCGAGCTCCTCGGCCCCGAGCGCACCGCCGCCTACCGCACCCTGCTGCGCCAGAAGTACGGCCTGCTCGGCGTGCTCACCCTGCTCGGCAGCCGGCTGCGACGCGGCGAGCGCGGCACCGTGGGCATCCGGATCACCCTCGCAGACTGAGCGCGGGGCGCGGGGGCGGGCCCGCCGGCCCCGGCCGGGTTCGGTAGCCTCCGGGGATGGCCTCCTCCGACCGCCCCGTCCGGCCCTTCACCCGGCTCGTCGACGGCCTCGTCCACGCCTACGCCCCCGCCGCCGAGACCGTGGGCGTCCTGTCGCCCGCCGCGGTCTTCCGGCCCGCCGCCGGGGACCGGATCCTCGGCCACACCGTCGCCGCCGACCTGGGGCGCGCCTACTGCGCGACGCCCGACGCCGTCGTCTGCCTGACGGCCGAGGGCGCGGAGGCCTGGCGCTCGCGGTTCGAACCGGCCGCGGACCACCGGTACGGCACCCACCCGGCCTGCGAACTGTCCGCGGACGGCCGGGTGCTGTGGGTCTACCGGCCCGACGAGCTGGCCGGCCGCGGCCGGCCGGACCAGTGGGTCGCCGTGGACGCCGCCACCGGGGCCGTCCTCGACCGCACCGACCTGGAGACGGCCGGGCACGGCGGCGTGCACCTGGTGCACCCGTCGAGCGGGGAGGTCCTCCTCGGCGTCGGTGAGGGGCAGGACGGCACGGTCGTCCACCGCGGCTCGCTGACCGGCGGCCGGTTGGACCTCGTCCGCTACCCCTGGGTCGACCGCTGCCTCGTCGACCTGTCGCCCGACGGGCACCGCTTCCTGACCGTCGACCACCAGCAGACCGACCTCGCGGTGCACGCCCACCCCGGGGGCGAGGTGCTGTTCACCCTGACGGTCGACGCCTTCGGGCACGACCCGGACACGGCCTGCCTGGAGTGGTGCGGCGGCTTCCTGACCCCGGACGTCCTGGTCGTCGCCCTGGTCGGCGAGACCGAGGACGAGGAGGAGTGGTTCCGCCACTACCGCGTCGACGCCCGATCCGGCCGTGTCCTGGGCGGGTTCGACGCCCGGGCGGCGGACGCGTACGACCTCCGTCCGCTCGGCGACGGCTCCTGGCTCACCGCCGACGCCTCGGGCCACCCCGTCCGCCGGGCCGCTTCCTGACGCGGCGCCCGGGGACCGCGGCCACCCCGCGGACTGCGGCCGCCCCGGGCATCGCGGGCGCCCCGCCCTCGGCGTGGCAGGCTGGCAACCATGGACGAGAACGAGGCCGCGCCGCCGCCCCTGCTGGTGGTGGACGGCGCGAACGTGGTCGGATCGGTGCCGGACGGCTGGTGGCGCGACCGGCGGGGCGCCGCCGAGCGCCTGCGGGACGCGCTGGTGGCCGTCGCCGGGCAGGGCCTGCCGGAGCACCCCGGCCCGCTGGAGGTGGTGCTGGTCGTGGAGGGCGCGGCCCGGGGAGTCGACGGCGTGCCCGGGGTGCGGGTGGTGGAGGCGAGCGGCAGCGGCGACGACCGCGTCGTCGAGCTGGTCCGGGCCGAGCGGGCCCGTCAGCCCGCCCGCTCGTGCGTGGTCGCCACCGCCGACCGCGAACTGCGGGCCCGGGTGGGCGCGTTGGGAGCCACCGTCACCGGGCCGCGCAGCGTGCGGCCGTAGCCGACGCCCTCGGGCCCGGCTCCGGCGGACCGACCTCTGCGCTAGGGCGTGTCTGACAATTGGCGTCGGATCAGCGTGCGGCGTTGGGGTGCGTGCATCGCAAGGCGGAGGAGGGAGCCACTGCGGAGCATTGGCG
>NZ_JBEZUT010000610.1:0-2230 GCF_040636595.1 Kitasatospora sp. NPDC036755 | reverse complement strand
CTTACAGTTGTGTGCACTCCCACAGCCGGCGCCGGGCCGCCGGCGGGCGGCCGGGCGAGGCGGTCGCGAACCGCCGGGACGGGCCGCCGGGCGGTGGCGAGCCGCTCGGCCAGCAGACGCGTGAAGTCCACCGGGTCGTGGTCGTCGAACTCCCGCTCCAGCTCGACGGCGTGCGCGAGCAGCAGCTCCGTGACCCTCATGTCCGCGCCCCGCCCTCGTCCGGGTGTTCCAGCAGGTACTCCAGGTGGCGCCGCCCGAGGCTGTAGTACGTGCGGGCCGTGGTGTGCGCGATGCCGAGGGACCCTCCGATGTCGTGGTACGACAGCCCGGCCTGGCGCAGCCGGACCACGTCGGCCTGGACCGGCGCGGCCCGCGCGAGTTCCTCCATGGCCCAGTCCAGGGCGTCCAGCTCGGCGAGCTCGTTCAGCTCGTCCTGGCTGGTGTCGGGACGGCGCTGGGCGATGACCCGCAGTCGCTTGCGCTCGGCCCGGCGGCGTTCGCGCAGCACGTCCACCACCGCGTCCTTGACGACCTTGAAGGCGAAGGCCTGCGGATCGGGGCTGGCCAGAGCACGGCGCCAGTTCTTGTAGAGCGTGGTGCCGGCGTTCTGGACGGCGTCCTGGGCGTCCTCGCGGTGGTGCAGGCGCTGCTGGGCGTAGCGGAGGTAGCCGGAGTTCTCTCGGGTGAAGAAGGCCTCGAAGTCGTTCGGCAGGTCGGCGAGCGGATCGGCTCGCAGGCCCCGCTCCTCGCCCGGCCCGGGAGTGCTCACGCGGGCCCCCCTTTCGTCGGTCAGCTGGCCGGCCCGCCCGGTGGCACGCCGACGGCCCCTTGAGGGCTCGTGGTGTAACCGTCCGGGAGGTCGCCGATGTCGACCGGATCGGGCCGACAATTGCCGAACGTTTCCGTTCGCTTTTGACCAGCGCCGCTGACCTGCCGCTTCACCTGCACGGCCTCGACCCCGAGCATCAAAACGTGACCCACATCACACCCGAAGAGAGGGCGGCTTGACAAACCCCACCACGCTGCTCCCGCCACTCCGGACACCCCCGGGCCCGCCGGGACGCGCCACGCCCTACGGCGCCGGTTCCACCTCGGCCGCGTCCAGCGCGGCGGTCACCCGGTCCAGCAGCCCGCGCAGCGCGGCCAGATCCTCGACCGGCAACCGAGTCGCCGCCAGCAGCCGACGCGGAACCTGGCCGGCCCGCTCGCGCAGCGCCGCCCCGTCGGACGTCAGGCGGACGGTGACCGACCGCTCATCCTCCGGACTCCGCTCACGGCGCACCAGTCCGGCCGCCTCCAGTCGCTTGAGCAGCGGGGAGAGCGTCCCGGAGTCCAGCCGCAGCCGCTCGCCGATCCGCTTGACGGGCAGTTCGCCCTCCTCCCACAGCACCAGCATGACCAGGTACTGCGGATAGGTGAGCCCGAGATCCCGCAGCAGCACCCGGTACACGCCGCCGAAGGCGCGGGAGGCCGCGTTGAGTGAGAAGCAGATCTGCTGGTCGAGGCGGAGCAGCTCCTCGTCCGCCATGCCGGGGTGGGTGGTCATGCACCCATGGTACCGATCACCATCGCACCATTGAGTTGTGCGCAATTGAATTGCGTGCTCTACTTATCCCAGCGCAGCGGCGACCGAGTGACCGCCGCCGAGCACGCCGGACCGGCAACCGCCCGGTCCGGCCGCAGGAACACCCAGGACCCGAAGGGGAAGCCACCATGGACGCGCTCTACACCGCAGCCGCCACCGCCAACGGCCGGGAGGGCCGCGCCGTCAGCTCCGACGGCCGGCTGGACCTCGCGCTGGCCATGCCGCCCGCGCTCGGCGGCAGCGGTCAGGGCACCAACCCGGAACAGCTCTTCGCCGCCGGCTACGCCGCCTGCTTCGCCAGCGCCCTCGGCCTGGTCGGCCGGCAGGCCCGGGTGGACACCAGCGAGGTCTCGGTGACCGCCGAGGTCTCCATCGGCAAGGACGGGGCCGGCTTCGCCCTCGCCGTCGTCCTGCGCGTGGAGCTGCCCGAGGCGCTCGCGGGCGAGACCGGTGAGCTGCTGGTCAAGCAGGCGCACGAGGTCTGCCCGTACTCCCGCGCCACCCGGGGCAACATCCCGGTCGAGCTGGTCGTCGAGTAGGCACCCCGCCGACGGGCCGGGCCCGCCGCGGGCGAACCGCGGCGGGCCCGGCCCGTCACCCCGGTGTCAGTCGCCACCCGGCCCGTTCGCCGAACGCAGCGTGTCC
>NZ_JBEZUT010000609.1:0-2245 GCF_040636595.1 Kitasatospora sp. NPDC036755 | reverse complement strand
GCGGCCGTCGGTGCCTCGCGCGCCGCCGTGGACGCCGGCTGGTACCCGCACAGCAGCCAGGTCGGCCAGACCGGCAAGCAGGTCTCCCCGCAGCTCTACATCGCGGCGGGCATCTCGGGCGCCATCCAGCACCGGGCCGGCATGCAGACCTCGAAGACCATCGTGGCCGTCAACAAGGACCCCGAGGCCCCGATCTTCGAACTGGTCGACTACGGCGTGGTCGGCGACCTCTTCCAGGTGCTGCCGCAGCTCACCGCCGAGGTGAAGGCCCGCAAGGCCTGATCCCCGCGCGACAGCGGAGGGCGCGGTGCCGGGTGACCGGTGCCGCGCCCTCCGTCGTCGTACGGTCCCCGCGCCCTTCGTCCTCCCACCGTCGCCCGGCGCTCCCGGTGCCCCGCCGCCGGCCGCGGCGCGGGTCGTTCCCCGGGTGCGGCGTGCCCGGACCGGGCGTCCCCGGCGCGCGGCGGGCGGGGCGGCGGCCCGTAGAGTCGGCGCCGGCGCGTGACGCGGAGGCGGACGCGCGCCGCGAGCGCGTGGCGCACGGGCGCGGCGCGGTGGTGTGGGACGAGGCGAGGACGGTGGCATGGCACTGCTGACGGCACTTCAGGGCGGTTTCGGCGACGCGGCGGACGCGCTGCGGATCGACGGTCGGGCGCTCTCCCGGGAGGACCTGCTGGGCGCGGCGACCGCCGTCGCCGACCGGGTGGCCGGCGCCCCGGCGCTCGCGGTGCTCGCCCGCCCCACCCTCGAGACCGTCACCGCCGTGGTCGGCGGCCTGCTGGCCGGTGTCCCGGTGGTGCCGCTGCCGCCCGACTCGGGGCCCAAGGAGCGGGAGCACATCCTGCGCGACTCGGGCGCGGCACTGCTCGCGCACGCGGCCGGGGAGACGCTGCCCCGGGACGTCCCGGTGGCGGGGCTGCCGGTCGACCCGGCGCAGCGCTCCGCCGCCACCCACGCCGAGCCGGCCGCCGGGTCGACCGGCTTCGTGCTCTACACCTCGGGCACCACCGGCGCGCCCAAGGGCGTGGTGATCCGGCGCGAGGCGATCGCCGCCGACCTGGACGCGCTCGCCGCCGCCTGGCAGTGGACCGCCGAGGACACCCTCGTGCACGGCCTGCCGCTGTTCCACGTGCACGGGCTGCTGCTCGGCGTGCTCGGCGCCCTGCGGACCGGCAGCGGACTGGTGCACACCGGCCGGCCCACCCCGGAGGGGTACGCGGCGGCGGGCGGCAGCCTGTACTTCGGGGTCCCCACCGTCTGGTCCCGGCTGGCGGCGGATCCGCGGGCGGCGGCCCGGCTCGCGCCTGCCCGGCTGCTGGTCTCCGGCAGCGCGCCGCTGCCCGTCCCGGTGTTCGAGAAGCTGGCGGCGCTCACCGGGCACGCCCCGATCGAGCGCTACGGGATGACCGAGTCGCTGATCACCGTGAGCACCCGGGCGGACGGCGAGCGGCGCCCCGGCAGCGTCGGGCTGCCGGTGGACGGGGTCCGCACCCGGCTGGTCGGCGAGGACGGCTCGCCGGTGCCCGCCGACGGGGAGAGCGTCGGGGAGCTCCAGGTCTGCGGCCCGACGCTGTTCAGCGGCTACCTCAACCGGCCGGACGCGGACGCCGAGGCCTGGACGGCGGACGGCTGGTTCCGCACCGGCGACGTCGCGGTGATCGGGCCGGACGGCTTCCACCGGATCGTCGGCCGCGCCTCGGTGGACCTGATCAAGAGCGGCGGCTACCGGATCGGCGCGGGCGAGGTGGAGGCCGCGTTGCGCGACCACCCGGCGGTCGCCGATGCGGCGGTGGTCGGCGTGCCGGACGAGGACCTCGGACAGGCGATCGTCGCGTACGTCATTCCGGACGGCGCCGTGACGGGGGACCAGCTGACGGCCTTCGTGGCGGAGCGGCTCTCGGTGCACAAGCGGCCGCGCCGGGTCGTCCTGGTGCCCGAACTGCCCAGGAACGCCATGGGGAAGGTGCTGAAGAAGCAGCTGCTGACGGAGGCCGGCGGCCGCTGATGAGGGGGCGTCGGACGCCCTCCATCGATGACGGGTGTTCACCCTGATGCGCCGTCGGTGCTCACCACCGGTGACCCTTCCATTGGCGCACTCCACTGCGCGCGGTGAGCGGACGCGTGCCTAACGTGACACGCAGGCAGAACCGAACCCCTGGGCGACACGCCGCGGCTTCCGGTCGCAGGACCCCGAGGGTTCCGCCACGGGCCCCTGCAGCCTCAGCGGCGCCGGCGGGACGCCCCA
>NZ_JBEZUT010000608.1:0-2250 GCF_040636595.1 Kitasatospora sp. NPDC036755 | reverse complement strand
GGGGCCGGGCCGCGCTGGCAGTACGGGCACCAGTACACCGCCCGGTCGCGCGGCGGCGCGCCCTGGCGCCCGGTGGCCACGGGGGTGACGCAGCGCGGGCAGGGCCGCCCGGCCCGGCCGTACACCCAGTGCTGGTAGCCGGGCCGGGTGTCGCCGGTGGTGATGTGGCCGGGGCGCAGCTTGTTGGCCTCCAGCATCTGCCGGGCGCGCTCCACCAGCCGGTCCGGGTGCGGGAGTTCGCCGACCTCGGTCCAGGGGGTGACGCCCGCGACGAAGCACAGCTCGTTGGCGTAGACGTTGCCGATCCCGGCGAGGTTGCGCTGGTCGAGCAGGGCCTCGACGACCGGGCGGCCCGGACGGGCGAGCAGCCGGCGGACGGCTTCGCCCGGGTCCCAGTCGGGGCCGAGCAGGTCGGGGCCGAGGTGGCCGACGATCCGCCGTTCGTCGGCGGTGCGCAGCAGTTCCACGACGGGCAGCCGGTAGCCGACGGCGGTGCCCCGGTCGGTGCCGAGGACGGCGCGGACCTGCCAGTCGGGGCCCGCGGTCCACCGTTCGCCGGGGCGGTAGACCACCCAGCGGCCGTCCATCCGCAGGTGGGTGTGCAGGGTGAGGCCGCCCTCGAAGCGGGTGAGCAGGTGCTTGCCGCGCGGGGCGACCTCCAGCACCCGGCGGCCGGTGAGGTCGGCGGTGGCGTGCGCGGGCACCCGCAGGTCGGCGCTGGTCAGCGGCTGTCCGGCGAGGGCCTCGTGCAAGTGGGCCGCCACGCGGTAGACGGAGTCACCTTCTGGCATGACTCCATTCTGGTCCGCGCGGCGGCCCGGCGGGGCACCGGCCCCCGGCCCCGGCGTCCTACTCGGACGGCTCCTTGTCGCCGTGGGCCTCGCGCACCACGACCACCGGGCAGGGCGCGTGCTCGGTGAGGTGGCGGCTGACCGAGCCGAGCAGCACACCGGAGAAGCCGCCCAGGCCGCGGCTGCCGACGACGAGCAGTGCGGCGCCCTCGGCGGCTTCCAGCAGCGCCTTGGCGGGGTTGCCGGGCACCACGCTCTCGGTGATCCGCACGCCGGCGTCGTCGCCAGCCACCTTGGCGACGGTCTCGGTGAGGGTCTGGCCGGCGAGTTCCTCGGGGTTGAAGGTCTCGACGGTCGGCACGCCCTGTCCGGCCCAGCCGTAGAAGGCCGGGTACTCCCAGGCGGCGATCGCGTGGATCGTCCCGCCGACGGCCCGCGCGTAGTCGATCGCCCAGCTCAGCGCCTGCTCCGAGGCGGGCGAGCCGTCCACGCCGACGACGATCCGGGGATTGGCACTCATGCCTTGCTCCTTCGGTTGCTCCTGATCGGTCCCGACCCTCCGAACATAGATCAAATCGGACAAACGGCCGGTATCTGCCACGCCGGAAGCGGCCCGCGGCATTCAAATCGATTGCAGCCGGGCTTCCGGACCCGGGAGGATGCCGGGCCGCCCGGCCGGCCGCGCCGCGGTTCCGCGCCACCGGCGGACGAACGCCGCTCCGCCTCGCGTCGTCCCGCCGGGCCGGGCCCAGATGTCGGTCAACTCCGGTAGGCAGCCCAGGAGTTGGACATCCGCTGGACCTGTCCGGGAGTGAACTGGGTCATGCAGGAGTCGTAGCTGTAGTCCATGAAGTTGTGGATCGGGTCGAGTCCGGGGCCGGTGCAGGTGTCCCGGCCCTCGGGGCAGCCGGAGGCGGCGGTGCGCTCGGCCGGGGTGTCCTCCACGTAGTCGCCCGGGGCCCGGCAGCCGTTCTGGAAGGTGTGGAACAGGCCGAGCCAGTGGCCGATCTCGTGGGTCGCGGTGTCGCCCTCGTCGTAGTGGGTGGCGGCACCGCCCGGCAGGGAGGCGTCGAGCACCACCACGCCGTCGTCGACCGGGTTGGTCCGGTACGCGTTCGGGAAGGTCGACCAGCCGAGCAGGGAGTCGCCGAGGCGGGCGGTGTAGAGGTTGAGGGTGCCCTGGTCGCCCTGGCGCAGGGCGGCCTTCATGGCCTGCTCGGCCGAGGAGCCCGGGGTCATGCCGGCGTACCAGGAGGCGTTGTCGGTCCAGTCGGTGCCGACCAGTTCGAAGTGGAACGGGCTCGGGGCGTTGCCCTCGCCGCGGCCGCCGTAGCTCTCGTTGAGGTGGTCGATCTGGCCGGCGACGGCGCCACCAACCGCCCCGACATCCTGGACCCGGCGCTGCTGCGCCCGGGCCGCTTCGACCGCCAGATCGCGGTGGAGCGCCCCGACCTCCAGG
>NZ_JBEZUT010000607.1:0-2254 GCF_040636595.1 Kitasatospora sp. NPDC036755 | reverse complement strand
GCTGATCCAGCACAACATCGAGCAGGAGGCCGGCTTCGAGCGGGCCCTGAAGGCCTTCGTCGCGGACTGCGTCACCAAGGAGTGCCCGTTCGGCATGCGCCGCAGCCAGCGGTACTGGCCGGCCGGCGGCACCGGTACGGCCAGGCCCAGCGCCAGGCCGTCGCGGGCGGCGACCTCGGCCGGCGGCTCGGGGACCGGGGTGAGCGCCCGCGCCAGCTCCTCCTCCCCGACCCAGCCGAGGAACGGCTCCTGCTCGCCGTACGGGGTGAGGGCGGCGAACTGGTCGGCCAGCAGCCAGCGGTCGCCCTTGCGGCCGCGCAGCAGCAGCCAGTGCGGGGCGTCCGCCTGCCCGGCGGCCGGCGACCACGGCAGGTACCGGGTGTTGCCGGCCACCAGCACCTGGCCCTCGGCTTCGAGCTCGGTCAGCAGCCCGGCGCGCGCCCGCTCCCAGTCGGGCGCGCCACGGTAGCCGAGCCCGCGGCCGTCGGGGCCCGCGTCCACCCGCTCGTGGTGCGAGAAGGCGGCGTGGCCGGCCGGCAGGTCGGTGCGCACCGCCAGCCGCACGGCGTGGCCGAACCGGCGCCGGATCCCGGGGTCGGTCGCCTCCAGGTAGGCGACCAGGTTGGTGGTGTAGCAGCTCAGCTGCGGCTCGCAGGCCGCGAGCGCGGTCATGTGCACGGTGTCTCCAGGTCGAAGGTCCGCGGGTCGAAGGTCCGCGGGTCGCGGGCCCCGGGTTCACGGATCATCAGGTCACGGGCCGTCGGGTCGGCCCCCGGATCCGAGTAGGCGCAGCTGAGCGGTACCGCCGAGCGGCCGCGCAGGCTGATCCAGCGCAGGCCGCGCCAGCGGCCCCGCTCGGCGCCGACCGGCACGTCGATCCGCCAGGGAAGGCCGGCCAGGCCGGTGCCCTCGGCCTTCACGCAGGCCTCCTGCACCGTCCACACCCAGGCCAGCTCGGCTGCGCGCCGCCCGGCGGGCCACGGGGCGAGCGCCGCCGCCCGCTCGCGCAGGCAGCGGCGCAGCAGCCGCGACGAGACCTCGTCCGGCACCTGCTGCAGGTCCACCCCGACCCGGCGGCCGGGCGCGACGGCCGCGGCCACCCGGTCCCCGTCGTGCGACACGCTGATCCCGACGCCCGGGGCGGCGGCCAGCACCGGCCGGCCGCGCGGCTCGCGGACCACCGGGGAGGTGGCCAGCTCGGGCAGCAGCGCGGTCAGCAGCCGGCGCAGCAGCGCCCGGCCGGCCAGGAACTCCTCGGCCCGCCGGGGCGCCAGGGCGCGGGCCGCGTCGAGGTCGGCCCGGTCGGGCGCGACCGCGGCCCAGTGGTCGAGCGGTCCGTCGGCCGTCCAGACCCCGTCCGCCGGCCGCCGGCAGGGCGTACCCGCCACCGGGAGGCCGGCGCGGACCTGGCCCGCGGGCCGCGGCGACACGGTGGTGCTCACGAGCGCAGCTCCGCCAGCAGCGCCGGCGCGCCGTCCGCCACCGCGTCCAGCATCAGCTCGGTGACCCCTCCGCCGATCCCGAGCACGCCCGCCTCCGCCCTGGTCAGCTGGGCACCGCCGGGCGCGAAGCCCTCGGCGCCCTGCAGGTGCGCACAGCGGTCGAGCACCGGGTCGATGCCCTGCCCGACCGCCGCCTTCAGCAGCGCCGCCGCCGCCAGGTCCGGGCCGGCGGTGATCCGCTCGGCCAGGGTGTCGGCCAGCGCGCTCAGCTGGCGCAGCGCCACCAGGCAGCCGGCCAGCTGCTGGCGGACCGCCGGATGCTGCCACAGCGGCCGGTCCTCGACCGTGCGGCGCTCCAGCAGCTCCACCGTGGCGGCGACCGTACGGCTGCCCAGCGCGACCGCCCAGTACGCGCCGGCCAGCCGCTCGGTGCCCATGTGCCGGGCGAACAGCGCCATGCCCCGGCCGGGCCGTCCGACCAGGTGCGCGGCCGGCAGCCGCACCTGCCGCAGCTCGACGTGACCGATCCCGGCACCCGCCAGCAACCCGCCCCCGGTGGGCCGGACCGTCACGCCCGGCGCCGCGGTGGGCACCAGGACCCAGCCGAAGCTGGTGAAGTGCCGGCCCGGCCGGTGCCGGGCGAGCACCAGCAGGTGGTCCGCCGTCACCGCCCCGGTCACCCAGCGCTTGCCGCCGTCGAGCACCACACCCTGGACGCGATCATGACGCGCGAGGAATTTGATCAGGTTGGCGCGGTTCTCGACTCGCGGTCGACGCAATACCCCAGCGAGCGAACGGACTCAAATGCCTTG
>NZ_JBEZUT010000606.1:0-2338 GCF_040636595.1 Kitasatospora sp. NPDC036755 | reverse complement strand
GTCGCCGTCGTCCTCGCCGCCCTGGCGCTGACCGCGACCGCGTGCGACAAGAACGACAAGAGCCGCCACCGGCAGGACGCTCCGGCCGGTGCCGCCGGGCGCGGCGGGCCCGGGCTCCCCTCCGGCGGGGGCCGGCGGCTCGGCGAGGACGACGTGGCAGTTGCTGCCGCCCATGCCGAAGGAGCTCACCCCGGCGACGATCCGGCGCTCCGGGTGGGGCCAGTCGGACGGCCGGTCGTTGACCGCGAGGTTGAGCTCCGCGAAGGGGATCCTCGGGTTCGGGGTGGAGAAGTTGAGGCTGGCCGGCAGCCTGCGGTGCCGCAGGGCGAGCAGGGTCTTGATCAGACCGGCGATGCCGGCCGCGCCCTCCAGGTGCCCGATGTTGGTCTTGACCGAGCCGACCCGCAGCGGATCGCCGGCCGGCCGCCGGGTGCCGAGCGCCGCGCCGAGTGCGGCGGCCTCGATCGGGTCGCCCAACGGCGTTCCGGTGCCGTGCAGTTCGACGTACTGGACTTCCTCGGGGGCGACCCCGGCCCGGTGCAGGGCCAGTTCGATGACCCGCTCCTGCGCGGCCTGGCTGGGCACGGTGAGCCCGGGGGTGGCGCCGTCGTTGTTCACCGCGCTGCCGAGCAGCACCCCGTGCACCCGGTCGCCGTCGGCGAGGGCCCGGGAGAGCGGCTTGAGCACCACCACGCCGGCGCCCTCGCCGCGCACGTAGCCGTTGGCCCGGGCGTCGAAGGCGTAGCAGCGGCCGTCGGGCGACAGGCCGCCGAACCGCTCGGCGTCCATGACCCCTTCGGCGAGGATGTTGAGGTTCACCCCGGCGGCCAGCGCCGTGGTCGCCTCCCCGGTGCGCAGGCTCTCGCAGGCGAGGTGCACGGCGACCAGGGAGGAGGACTGGGAGGTGTCTACGGTGATGCTGGGGCCGTGCAGGCCGAGCGCGTACGAGACCCGGTTGGCGATGATGCCCCGGTGGGTGCCGGTGGCGGTGTGCTGGGTGATCGCGGCCGAGCCCTGCCGGTGGACCAGGGCGGCGTAGTCCTCGCGGGCGGTGCCGACGAAGACCGCGGTGGCGCTGCCCGCCAGTTCGGTCGCCGGGATCCCGGCGTCCTCCAGGGCCTCCCAGGCGAGTTCCAGGACGAGCCGCTGCTGCGGGTCCATCACCACGGCCTCGCGGGGCGAGATCCCGAAGAACTCGGCGTCGAAGTCGGCGATGCCGTCCAGGAAGCCGCCGCGCCGCCGGTCGCTGTGCGCGTCTGGGGAGATCGGCTCCCAGCGGTGGTCGGGCATCTCGGTGACGGCGTCCCGCCCCTCGCGCAGGAGCTCCCAGAACGCGGCGGGTCCGGCCGCCGAGGGCAGCCGGCACGACAGGCCGACCACGGCGACCGGCTCGTGCCGGTCCTGGCGCAGGGTGTTCCCGGAGTGTCGCTCACTCGTCATTCGCGTGGCTGCCCTTCGGTTCCGCACATCACGTTCGATAACGGCCATGACTCCGAACGACCTTATCCGGATTCGTTTCCGAACAGTCTCGGCCGGGTCACCGACGGGTAATCGGGCAACGGTGGGACCGTATTGGCCGAGAAATTACCGAGGCTTTTCCGGAGATTGTCCGGAGGGCCTGCCGACCCGCCTGAAACGTGCCCGAAACATTCCCCCGGGCGCACCCGGAACACGGGGAGACCGGGCTGTTACCGGTTCATGACAGGTCGCCGCTAGAGTCGGCCGGACGCCCGGGCACGGCGAGCCGGCGGACACGAACGACAGCGGCGGACAAGGGGACCACGATGGACCGATCGGTGGATGAGCTCCAGCTCGCGGAGCCGTACCTCGGGGAATGGCTGGCCTCGCTCGGGCTCGGCGTCGAGTACGTGCGAGCCCGCGGCAACACACTTTTCCGGCGGGACGACGAGGGCCGGGAAAAGCCGGTGCTCGACCTCGTCGGCGGCTACGGGTCGACGATCCTCGGGCACAACAACCCGGTGATCGTCGACTACGCGAAGGAACTCCTCGAAGCCGGTACGCCGATTCACGCGCAATTCTCCCGGCACCCCTACGCGAACGATCTGGCGCGCAAGGTGAACACCATCATCCAGCGCGAATTCGGCACCACCGAGACGTATTCCGCGGTCTTCGCGAACAGCGGCGCCGAGGCCGTCGAGATCGCGGTCAAGCACGCGGAACTCGACCGGGTCTCCAAGCTGACCGAGGCGCTGGAGGGCATCGAGGCGAACATCGAGGCCGCCCGGGCCGCCGTGCGCGCCGGGGCCCGGGTGGAGGCCGGCGACGCTCTCGCCGGGGCCCTCGCCGAACCCGCCGACGGAGCCCGGCCCGCCGACGG
>NZ_JBEZUT010000605.1:0-2351 GCF_040636595.1 Kitasatospora sp. NPDC036755 | reverse complement strand
GGCACGGCGGCCTTCGTCCCGGCGGTGCGGGCCGGCCGCCCCGAGGACCGGACGGTCCTCACGGCCCTGGCCCAGCTCCATGTGCGGGGCGCCGGCCTCGACTGGTCGGCGGTGTTCGCGGGCACCGGCGCCCGCGCGGTGGAACTGCCCACCTACGCCTTCCAGCACAAGTCCTACTGGCTCGAGTCCTCGTCCCCGGCGAGGTCTTCGACGAACGGCTCAACCGAACTCAACGAGGTCATGGTGGAAACGGAAATGGTGGAAACGGAAGCGGACGCGGCGATGGCGGAGGCGCTGAAGCAGCGGCTCGCCGGACTGCCGTCGGCCGAGCAGGTGCAGGTGCTCCTGGAGCTGGTGTTCACGCACACCGTGGCCGTCCTGGAGCAGCCGAACGCGGACGCGCTGGAGGCGGACTCCCCCTTCTTCGAGGTGGGCTTCAACTCCCTGACCGCGGTCGACCTGCGGAACCGGCTGAACGTGGCGACCGGCCTCGACCTGCCGGCCATGCTCCTCTTCGACCAGCCGACCCCGCAGATGCTGGCCGAGCACCTGAAGGAGCAGCTGGCATGAGCGACTTCGACACGAACGCGGGCGGCGCCGCCCGGGCGACGACGCCGAACGCCGAGGAGACCGCCGACGTCCTGATCGTCGGGTACGGCCCGGTCGGCCAGGTCCTGGCGATCCAACTGGCCCAGCGGGGCTGGCAGGTCACCGTCGTCGAGCGGTGGCCGGAGCCGTACCGGCTGCCGCGCGCGGTGGCGTTCGACGGCGAGGCGGCCCGGATCCTGGCCGCGGTCGGGATCAGCGACAGCTTCGACCGGATCGGCGAGTCCTCCCGCGACTACACGGTGACCAACCTCGCCGGGGACATCCTCTTCCGGCTCGACGTCGACGACCTGCGGCGCAACGGCTGGCCGGACTCCACGTCGATGTACCAGCCCGGGCTGGAGGCCGCGCTCGCGGAGCGGGCCGGCGACTTCCCCAACCTGAGGGTCCTGCGCGGCCAGGAGGCCGTACGGCTGGAGGAGCGCGGCGATACCGTCGAGCTGACCACGGTCGAGCACGGCACCGGGAACCGGCGCCTCCTCCGCGCGCGCTGGGTGGTGGGCTGCGACGGCGCCAACAGCTTCGTGCGCGGAACCTTCGAGCCGGACTTCACCGACTTCGGTTTCCAGCACGAGTGGCTGGTGTGCGACGTGGTGCTCCACGAGCCCAGGGAGTTCGAGCACAACAACCTCCAGCTCGCCGACCCGATCCGGCCCAGGGTCGCCGTGTCGGCCGGGCCCGGGCACCGGCGCTGGGAGTTCATGCGGATGCCGGGGGAGAGCTCCGAGGAGTTCAACACCGAGGAGACGGCCTGGCGGATGCTGGAGCTCTGCGACGTCCGCCCGGAGAACGCCACGCTGGACCGCTTCACCTCCTACGTCTTCCAGGCCAGGCTCGCCCACCGGTGGCGGTCCGGGCGGGTCCTCCTCGCGGGCGACGCCGTGCACCTGATGCCGCCGTTCGCCGGGCAGGGCATGTGCTCGGGTCTGCGCGACGCGGCCAACCTGGCGTGGAAGCTCGACCTCGTCCTGCGGGACGGCGCCGACCAGCGGCTGCTCGACAGCTACGACGCCGAGCGGCGCCCGCACGTCAAGAACGCCATCACCATGTCGGTGAACCTGGGCAGGGCGATCTGCATGACGGATCCGAAGGCCGCCGCCGACCGGGACACCGTCATGATGGCCAGCCGTCAGCGCGGACTGGGCCTGGCCCGCCCGCAGACGGTGCTGGAGACCCTGGTCGACGGCTTCCTGCACCGGGACGGGGCCGGGAAGCCGGTGGCGCCGGCCGGGAAGCTCGGCCCGCAGGCGCGGGTGGCCGAGGGCGAGGTGACCGACCGCTTCGACTCGGTGGTCGGCACCGGCTTCGTCCTGCTCACCACCGAGGAGCCGGACGGCCTGCTCGACGCCGGGCAGCGGGAGCTGCTCGACTCGCTCGGCGGCCGGGTGGTGCGGCTGCTGCCGGCCGGCACGACGCCGCCGCGGCGGGGCGGGGTCGGCGAGGGCGGCGAGGGCGGCGACCGGGTCGTCGTCGACGTCGACGGCGTCTACCTGTCCTTCCTGGCGGAGCTCTCGGCCTCGGCCGTCCTGGTCCGCCCCGACTTCTACGTATTCGGCGCCGTCCGGGAGCGATCGCAGCTCCCGGCGCTGCTGTCGAGCCTGCGCGAGCAGCTCTCGCCGGCCGTCGTCGCCGCCTGAGCACCGCCACGGCACCGGCACGGCGCCGCCACGGCACCGGCACGGCGCCGCCACGGCGCCGCCACGGCACCACTACGGCACGGCCACGGCACCCCCCACGGCCGCGGC
>NZ_JBEZUT010000604.1:0-2380 GCF_040636595.1 Kitasatospora sp. NPDC036755 | reverse complement strand
AGCAGTGTCGCCTTTGGCTACACTGTCCCTTTGCGCTGCCTGTTAGCTGCTCCGTGACTCGTCGCCCGGAGTTTGCGTTGCCCTGAAGGGGTCTGCCGCGTCGGCCTCGCCGACGCCAGGTACCAGGCGCCGAGCAGCACCGCGAGCACGAGCACCAGGGGCTCGACCGTCCAGGAGGTCGCCAGGTCGGACCACCGCCAGGCCGGCGGCCCGCTGTAGGCGAGCACCGAGGCGGGGCCGACCGGACCGCCACCCGGGCCTCCGACCGGACCGCCCACCGGACCGCCCACCGGGGCGACGCCCCGGCCCGCGCCCAGGAGGACCGCCGCGCCGTCCACCACCGTGCCCATCCGCCCGCGCACCCCGCTCGTCCCGCTCGTCCCGGTGGCCCCCGCCGGTCGGTGGGGCCGCCGCCGGGGCTCCCCGGCGCCCGGCCATGATGTCCCCGCGCGACGGCCCCGCCGGATCCGGGGCCCACCTCTATACCCGCACCTGAACAAAGCTTTACCGATCCCCAACAAAGCTTTGCCCAGGCAAAGTTCTGCCCTCGGACCCCCTGTTCCGGCAACCGCGGCGAAGACACAAACGTCTGGCAGGATGCACCGTCGGCGAGACCCGCCACGTGGTCGACAAGGGGAAATCTAGAGGTGCGAACGACTGCACGCGGCGACGGCCGCCGGCTCGCGGCGCGCCACCGCAACATCGAACTGGGCCTGCTGGCCCTCGCGGTGGCCGTCTGTCTGGCGGGACACATCGAAGCCGGCCTGGCGCTCACCGGCAGGATGCCGTCCGGGCTGCCGGTGCACGCCCTGTCGCTGGGCGCGCTGGCCGGGGCGGCCCACCTGGCGGTGCGCCGGTTCGCGCCGTACGCCGATCCGCTGATCCTTCCGCTGAGCGTCTTCCTGACCGGCTTCGGGCTGGTCCTGCTGGACCGGCTGGACTTCAGCTACAAGGCCGCGCACGCCGCCAAGGGCGACTACCAGAAGCTCCCGGCCGCGCCCTCCCAGCTGATGTGGGTGTTCCTCTCGGTGGCGGCGGCGCTCGCGCTGATCGTCTTCGTCAAGCACCACCGCTTCTTCCAGCGCTACGTCTACCTGCTGATGGCGGGTGCGCTGATCCTGCTGGCCGCGCCGGTGTTCTCACCGGGCGACAGCTTCGGCGCCAAGCGCTGGATCCGGCTGTTCGGGCTCTCCTTCGAGCCGGACGAGTTCGTGAAGGTCGCGATCACGATCTTCTTCGCGGGCTACCTGATGGCCTCCCGGGACGCCCTGGCACTGGCCGGGCGCAAGGTCTGGGGGCTGACGCTGCCGCGCGGACGGCACGCCGGACCGGTGCTGGCGATCTGGGTGGTCAGCCTGCTGGTACTGATCTTCGAACGCGACCTGGGCACCTCGCTGATCTTCTTCGGTGTCTTCATCGTGATGCTGTACGTGGCGACGGAGCGCACCAGCTGGGTGGTGCTCGGCCTGCTGATGGCGGTCGGCGGCGCGGCCGTGGTCGGCACCGTCGAGCCCCACGTGCACGGCCGGGTCGAGGCCTGGCTGCACCCGCTCGACTACTACAAGCCGGTGCACGACAAGGCGATCTCCGAACAGCCCGCCGAGGCGCTGTTCAGTCTGGGCACCGGGCACCTCACCGGGACCGGTCTGGGCTCCGGACGGCCCTGGCTGATCGGCTTCGCCGGGCGCAGCGACTTCATCTTCACCACCATCGGCGAGGAGCTGGGCCTGGCCGGGGTGACGGCGATCCTGCTGGTCTACGTGCTGCTGATCCAGCGCGGTCTGCGCACCGCGATCGGCCTGACCGACCCGTTCGGCAAGCTGCTGGCCACCGGTCTGTCGGCGGCGCTGGCGCTGCAGGTGTTCGTGGTGGTCGGCGGGGTGAGCGGGCTGGTCCCGCTGACCGGCAAGGCGCTGCCGTTCCTGGCCGCCGGCGGTTCGTCGCTGCTGGCGAACTGGCTGATGGTGGCCCTGCTGATCAAGCTGAGCGACTCCTCCGGACGCACCGCGCTGGACCCGGCACAGCCCGATCCCGAACCGCTCCCGGTCCAGGCCCGCCCGGTCGTGCCGGTCGGGGCGGCCGCGCCGGCCGAGCCCGGCCCGAACGGCGGCACCCCCGGCGGCTCCTACGACGGCATTCCCGACGGCATTCCCGACGGCCGGTACGACCCGTCGGCCCAGACCGTCCTGACCCCGGCGCCACCTCCGGACCGGTCGCCCGCCACCCTCGGCACCTCCGCCCCGGCCCCCGCCGCCCCGACCGAGCCTCACCCCACCCACGGCCACGGCCGTCCGCCGGACCGGGCCGCCGACCGGCCGGCCAGCTGACCCGCCCACAACGGGCCCCCGGCCCACCGACGCGGCGGGGCCCCTCCCGCACC
>NZ_JBEZUT010000603.1:0-2381 GCF_040636595.1 Kitasatospora sp. NPDC036755 | reverse complement strand
CGTGGCCCGCTCGTCGGACGCGCCCGGTCCGGTACCGGCCGCCCGCGGGAACGCTCTCCGGGGTCAGCGCAGGGTGACCTCGCGGGGGCCGTTGAAGGGGGCCAGGGACAGGACGGTCTTCGGGGTGCGCAGCGCGTCGTGCTCGGCGAAGAGGCGGCGGACGGAGGGGAGGTGGACGGGGCCGACGGTCAGGTGGGCGACCTCGTCGTAGGGGGCGTGGGGGGTGTTGGTGGAGCCGGAGCCCCAGGTGTCCCAGAGCAGGGTCTCGACCTTGTTGAGGGCGGCGAGGTCGAGCCGGGT
The DNA here is from genome assembly GCF_040636595.1 of Kitasatospora sp. NPDC036755. Lineage (NCBI taxonomy): Bacteria > Bacillati > Actinomycetota > Actinomycetes > Kitasatosporales > Streptomycetaceae > Kitasatospora > Kitasatospora sp. NPDC036755. Next base: position 2,081 of record NZ_JBEZUT010000603.1, on the reverse strand, counting down.
GGAGTGGGCGACGAACCATTCGCCGTTGAGCGGGCCCTCCTCGGGCGGGTGGACGCCGAACGAGCCGGCGGCGGACCGGTCGGAGCGGATGGTGCGCCAGGCGCGGCCGGCGACCAGGAAGCGGTCGCGCGGGACGTCCATCGGGTCGAAGTCCACCCGCCAGGCGGCGGCGACCTTCGGGTCGGCCAGCTGCGGGTCGGCGAGCAGCCAGCCGCGCCGCTCGTCCCAGTACTCGGTGGCGACGTGGTCGCAGTGGAAGCCGTCCGGGCCGAGGTAGTCGGCGAAGCCGCAGCGCAGCCGGGCCGGGATGCCGACGTGGCGCAGGAAGGAGCAGTGCAGCAGCGCCAGGTCCCGGCAGACGCCGACGAAGCGGTCCGCCGGCGCGCGGGGGTGGCTGAGCGGGGCCGGGTCGCGGTCGGTGATCAGGTGCAGGATGTCGTCGAGGTAGCGCGTCTCGGCGTCGTGGTGGAGCCGGGCCGCCGGGATGGGGTGGTGGAACAGTCGCCCTTCCAGTCGATGGATGATCAGGTTCCGGGCGATCCGGGCGAGTCGGGTCGGATCCCTGGGGAGATCGGCGTACCGGGAGAGGTGGGCGCCGGGGTCGGAGAAGACGCTCTGGCCGAGGTAGAAGGACGGGAAGTCGGCGGAGGGCACGGGGGAACTCCCATGGGGCTTCGGCCGCATGATCGATGACTGGGCCGCTGCGGCTCACCGTGGCAAATTTCGGGGGCGATTGTCCAGAAGAGTCCTGCGGGAAGGGGCGGTTCGGGCGATCGGGGGTGATCCGGCGGCTCGGCGTATCGGCCTGTCGGCATTTCGGCTTTCCATCGGTTCATCGGGCCGGGGTGGGGACGCCACCGCCTTCCACGTGGTCGACCCTCACCCCGGGCAGACCGCGGGACCAGGCCTTCGCGGGCGGGGTGAGCCGGTCGGCGGAGAGCGGGGCGGGGCCGAGGCCGATCGGCAGGTGGACCCGGCCGTCGGAGGTCCGGTACGGGTGGGGCCAGGCGTGCAGCCGGGCGGCCCCGGCGTCCTCCAGCGCGGTCAGCAGGGCGCGGACGCGGCCCCGGACGAGGCCGAGTGACTCCTCGTCGGTGCTGACCACGGCCCAGGCGGCGTGGCGGCGGTGCAGCGGGGGAGCGGCGAGCAGGGCGGGCCACGGGTCCTCGGCGGCCTCGACGGCTCCGGTGGCCTCGGCTGCCTCCGTGCCCTCGACGGCTCCGGTGGCCTTCGTGCCCTCGGCCGCCTCGACGGTGAGCTCCCAGGCGCGGTAGAGCTCCTCGGTGAGCAGGTCGCGGGTGTCGGCGCCGACCTGGGTGGTGCAGCTGCGGACCGGCGCGGAGGGGGTGAACACGGTGAGCGCGCCCTCGGCGGGAGGCGTCGGGCCGTCGGCGAGGGCGACGGGCAGGCTCCAGTCCCGGCTCGCCCAGGTCTCGGTGAACCGCTCGAAGAGGTCCTCCTCGGTGCCGTCGGTCGCCTCCAGAACGGTCCTGGCGGCCAGCACCGACCAGGCGAGCGAAGGAAGTTGACCGAAGGGCGCGGAATCCAGGCCGCGCGCCCGCGCCCACGCCTTGACCTGGCGCGCGAGCCGGACGAAGCGGGCGTGGCGGTCGCCGAGCGCCGTCAGGATCGCCTCGGCGTCCGTGACGGCGCTCAGCGCGACGGCCTCCGCCTCGCCCAGTTCCGCGCGGCACTCGACGGCCCGCGCCGGGTCGAGCGCGCCGGTGAAGACCACGACGAGGTCGACCGACAGGCCGTCGGCCGTCAGCCGCAGCCCCGGCACCCGGGCGCCGCGGACCTCGCGCAGCCCTCGGGCTCCGGGTAGCGCGGCCGCCACCCGGGCGCGCACGGCGGGCAGATCGGCGGCGCCGGGCAGCGCCACCACGAGGTCCAGGTCGCTTCCGTCCAGCTGGCAGCCGAGCCGACGGGAGCCGACCGTGTGCACCACCCCCTCGGGCAGGGCGGCCGCGACGCGCCGCGCCAGGGCCGTCGCCGCGGCGGTGCGTCGGGCGGGCTCCGGGGCCGGCGAGGCGATCGGCGGCTCGGGCACCTGCCGCACCTCGCCCGTCCCCAGGGCGACC
>NZ_JBEZUT010000602.1:0-2520 GCF_040636595.1 Kitasatospora sp. NPDC036755 | reverse complement strand
TCGGGGGGGGGGGGGGTGGGCGCCTTTCTCGGGGGCTGGGGGTTCTACCCGCCCCGGCCCCCCGCCCCCCCCCCCCCCGGGGGGGGGGCCCCCCCCGGGGGCCCCCCCCGCCCCGCCGTGCGGTCGGCGACCGGAAGGACCGGCCGGAGGACCTAGATGAACTCGGCCAGCTCGCGCAGCAGCGCGGCCTTCGGGCGGGCACCGGTGATGGACTTCACCGGCTCGCCGTCCTTGTAGACGATCAGGGTCGGGATCGAGATGACGCCGTACTTGGCGGCGGTCTCCTGGTTGGCGTCGACGTCGAGCTTGGCGATGGTGAGCTTGTCGCCGTGCTCGGCCGCGATGTCCTCCAGGACCGGGGCGACCTGGCGGCAGGGGCCGCACCAGGTGGCCCAGAAGTCGACCAGTACGGGCTTCTCGCTCTTCAGGACGTCGGCCTCGAAGGTCTTGTCGGTGACGGTGGTGGTGGCGCCGGCCACGGGAACTCCTCGGGTTAGGACGGAGGGGGGCTGCTGCCAGGAGAACAACGGATGGGCCCGTTCTGTTTCTGCCCGGCCGGGGCGGGGGTGTTCCACGTGGAACACCCCCGGGGGGTGGTTCGAGGGGAGGGCTCAGACCGCGACGGCGGCGGCCTTGGCCTCCAGGTCGTCCAGCGAGGCCAGGTAGCGCTCGGCGTCCAGGGCGGAGGAGCAGCCGGTGCCGGCGGCGGTGATGGCCTGGCGGTAGGTGTGGTCCACGACGTCGCCGGCGCCGAAGACGCCCGGGATGTTGGTCCGGGTCGAGGGGGCCTCGACCTTGAGGTAGCCCTCGGCGTCCAGGTCCAGCTGGCCCTTGAACAGCTCGGTGCGCGGGTCGTGGCCGATCGCGATGAACAGGCCGGTGACGGCCAGCTCGCGGGTCTCGCCGGTGGTGGTGTCGCGCAGGGTGACGCCGCTCAGCTTCGGGTCGCCGTGGATGGCCTCGACCGCGCTGTCCCACTCGAAGCGGATCTTCGGGTCGGCGAAGGCGCGCTCCTGCATCGCCTTGGAGGCGCGCAGGGTGTCCCGGCGGTGGATGATCGTGACGCTCCTGGCGAAGCGCGAGAGGAAGGTCGCCTCCTCCAGGGCGGTGTCGCCGCCGCCGACCACCGCGATGTCCTGGTCGCGGAAGAAGAAGCCGTCGCAGGTGGCGCACCAGGAGACGCCGCGGCCGGAGAGCTTGTCCTCGTTCGGCAGGCCGAGCTTGCGGTGCTGGGAGCCGGTGGTGACGATGACGGCGCGCGCCTTGTGCACGTTGCCCTCGGAGTCGGTGACGGTCTTGACGTCACCGGTGAGGTCGACCGCGACGATGTCGTCGGGGATCAGCTCGGCGCCGAAGCGCTCGGCCTGGGCCCGCATGTTGTCCATCAGCTCGGGGCCCATGATGCCGTCCCGGAAGCCCGGGAAGTTCTCGACCTCGGTGGTGTTCATCAGTGCACCCCCGGCGGTGACGGCCCCCTCGAAGACCAGCGGCTTGAGGGAGGCACGGGCCGTGTAGAGCGCAGCCGTGTACCCGGCCGGGCCGGAACCGATGATGATCACGTTACGGACGTCGCTCACTGCTTCTCCTGGTTCGCATCGCGACCCGCGTTTGCTGCGGGGAGGGCGGTCCTGCTCCGCCGCCCGGGACAACGACTGACCAGTGTCTCGCATTCCCAGGCGGATCAGTACCAGGCGCCCGGAGTCCGGAAGCGGCGTGCCGCCACCGGCGTGGATCGCATGGGAACCGCCGGTCAGCGGCTGGGAAGGGCCTGGTGGAGGAGGACCGGGCCGCAGTCGGGGGAGCGCAGGTAGACGTCGACGGAGCCGGGCCGGCCGGGCAGCGGGTAGACCAGGACGTCCACCGGGGAGCCGCGGTAGCTGCCCCGGTCGGTGGCCAGCGGGGTGCCGGGGGCGGGGGCCGGGCAGCCCGGGGCGGTCGGGGAGGCGGCGGTCGGCTCGGGCTCCGGCCGGGCGCCGTCGGCCGGCATCGCGCCCGGGGAGCCGGCGGGCCCGGTGGCCCGCAGCCCCGGGACGCTCTCCGAGCGGGCCAGCAACTGCTGGACCTGGGCGGCGAGTTCGTCATCGCGGTAGTCGGTGCCGGCGCCCACCGCGTGCGGGGCCCGGGCATCGTGGCTGTCGGCGGTGGCGGCCGGGGCGCCGCCCGCGGTGGCCGTCACCGAGCCGGACCGGTCCTCGGGGTGCAGCAGCAGGGCCCCGCCGAGCCCGAGGGCGGCCAGGGCGGCGGCCGTGCCGAGCAGCACGGCGAACCGCCGGCGGCGGGGGCGGGAGCGGCCGGGCCCGGTGGCCGAGCCGGACCGGTCGGCAGGTCGGCCTGCGGGTCGGTCGGCGGGTCGGTCGGCGGGTCGGGAGGGGAGGGCCGTGGAGGACGGCGTGACGGGTGCCGTGGCGGCGCGTTCGGGCCGGGCCGGGGTCTCGGCCCGGCGGTCGGTCGCGGGGGCCTCCTGCGGCCGCTCGACGGCCTCGCGGCCGTTCCCGGCGGCGGCCTCGGCAGCGGCGGCCG
>NZ_JBEZUT010000601.1:0-2527 GCF_040636595.1 Kitasatospora sp. NPDC036755 | reverse complement strand
CCCGTCCTTCGGCGTCCCCCAGGGCGGCCAGCCCAGCACCCCGGTGGCCAGGCCGCCGGCCGCCGGCCCGTCGGCGTCCTCGGCCGGCACCCAGTCCGCGGCGGGCTCGGCGTCCGGACCGGCCGCCTGCTCGGCCTTGCTGGCGAGGTCCCGCAGCCGACGCCGGCCGGCCTGGACGGCGGCCTCCTGGCCGCGACGCTGCTCGGCCAGCCAGGCCTCCACGTGCTGGAACCGCTCGGTGTCGAACAGCCGCCGCAGCAGTTTGCCGCGCTCCTCGGAGTCGGCCTTCAGGAAGCGGGCGAAGTCGCCCTGCGGCAGCAGCACCACCTGGCAGAACTGCTCCCGGTTCATGCCGATCAGCCGGTGGATCTCCTCCCCGGCCTCCTGGTGCGACTTGCTGATCCCCCGCCAGCCGGGCGTGCCGTCGCCCGTGTCGAGGACCCACTCGCGCAGCAGGGTCTGCGCCCGCTCGACGGTGGTGCCGGTGCCGACCTTCTTCGGCCGGCGCTGCTCCGGCAGCCGGGTGATCCGGAGCCGCCGCCCGCCGAGGGTCAGTTCCAGCTCGACCGAGGTCAGCAGCTTCGGGTCGGCGTGGTCACTGCGCAGCCGGTTGGCCCGGCGCGCGCCCGGAGTCTCGCCGTACAGGGCGAAGCAGACCGCGTCCAGCACGCTGGTCTTGCCCGCGCCCGTCGCGCCGCGCAGCAGGAAGAGCCCGCCGGCGGCGAGCGCGTCGAAGTCCACCGTCTCGCTGCCCGCGAACGGGCCGAAGGCGGTGACGGTGAGCGAGTGCAGCCTCATCGGGGCAGGTCCGCCTTCCGGTCGGCGGTCTCCCGGACGCGCTCGAAGCCCTCGCTCAGCCAGCCGAGCTCGTCCGGCTCCGGCTCGGCGCCGGGGCGGACGTGGCGCAGGAAGCCCTCCGCGATTTCCAGGTCCGCGCGGCCGCTGACCCGCGCCGCGTACGACTGCGAGGGCTCGGTCCCGCTCCGGTCCGGATCGAACAGCAGCTGGAGGGTGTGCGGGAAGCGGCGGCGCAACTGCTCCATCGGCTCGCTCGGCCGGGCCGCGTCGGTGAGCGTGGCCTGCACCCAGGACTGCTCGTGCTCGGCGTACTGCTCGTCGGTGAGCAGCGCGTCGAGGGTGTCGCGGAGAGTCGCCAGCCGGCGCGGTTCGGGGCAGGGGACGCGCTCGGCCGTCACCGAGCCGTCGGCGGCCAGGTCGACCAGCCACATGGTCTTGCGCTGGTTCACCTCGGAGAAGGAGTAGGCGAGCGGGGAGCCGCTGTAGCGCAGGTGCGGGGCGAGCGTCTGGCAGCCGTGCAGGTGGCCGAGCGCGGCGTAGTGCACCCCGTCGAAGACCGACGCGGGCACGGAGGCGACGCCGCCGACCGCGATGTCCCGCTCGCTGTCGCTCGATGTGCCGCCGGTGACGAAGGCGTGGGCCAGCACGACCGCCCGGGTGCCCGCCGGGCGCGCCGCGAGATCGGCCCGGACCTGGTCCATCGCCGCTCCGAGCACCGCCGCGTGCCCGCCCTTCGCCAGCCCGAACCGTTCGCGCACCAGGGTGGGCTCCAGGTAGGGCAGCCCGTACACGGCCACGGGGCCGTGCTCGTCCGCCAGCAGGACGGGCTCGGCGCAGCCGCCCGGGTCGGTCCGCAGGTGGATGCCGGCCCGGCCGATCAGCCCCGCGCCGACGCCGAGGCGGCGGGCCGAGTCGTGGTTGCCGCTGATGAAGACCGTCGGCACTCCGAGGTCGGCCAGCCGGTGCAGCACGTCGTCGAACATCGCGACCGCTTCCAGCCCGGGCAGCGCCCGGTCGTACACGTCTCCCGCGACCAGCACGGCGTCCACGCCCTCGGACCGGACCACGTCCACCAGGTGGTCCAGGAAGGCGCGCTGGGCGTCGTGGAGGCTCTCGCGGTGGAACGAGCGCCCGAGATGCCAGTCGGAGGTATGCAGCAGTCGCATGGTTCCCGACCCTAACGCGCACCGCCGACAAACCCGCCCGGCCCGGTGGAACCACGCGTCCCAGGGGGTCCGGGGGCCCGGGAGAGCGGACGGCTGACGGCGGACGGAAAACAGATGACAGCTGACAGATTTCGAAATCTGTCAGCTGTCATCTGTCAGTCGTCGCCTGTTCCGCGAGGGTCGGCCCGCCCCTGCGGAACAGGAGGTGTCCGCGCTCGGCGTTCCTGCGGGGCGCGCGCTTGCGATCGGCAGGGCCCGCTGAGCTTGTTCGATTACCTGGGGTGAATTGTCAGTGGCTCTGTGTATGTTCCTCGACGTCGGCCGGTCCGTTCGGGGCGGCCGACGGCATGGTCCGGTACCGGGCGAAGGAGAAGAGGGAGGACCCATGGCGGCTGTGCGGGAGTCGGCGAGTGCGGTGTGTTCGGTGGGTGAAGTGGGTGAGGTGCGGGGCGCCGCGGCGGGCCGTCCGCCGCAGGCGTGTAGTCGAAGCCGTACGGCCGGTCGTAGGTGGTGACCCGCTCGCGGAACCAGCCGATCGCCCAGGTGTGCACCCGCACCGCGCC
>NZ_JBEZUT010000600.1:0-2578 GCF_040636595.1 Kitasatospora sp. NPDC036755 | reverse complement strand
CGCTCGGCCAGAATGTCCTTCGCCGCCAGCGCGACGCCCACCGCGTCGTCCAGCGCGGGGCCTTCCAGTTCCTGGACCTCGATGGCGTTGCGCCGGGCCTCCGCGACGTCCCTTATATCCACGCGGGCCTGGGCCAGTTCCTGGTCCTGGCGCTCGCGGTCGGAGCTCTGCTGCGGGAGGGCCTGCTGCGGTGCGGACGGCTCGCGCCCGGAAACGGCCCGGGTGCTGGCGGCCACCTGCTCCTGGCGCTGCATCTCCTGCTCCAGGGCGGAGCGCTGGAGCTCGACCCGGCGGGCCTCCTCCTCCTGGGCGAAGGTGTCCACGACGGGGGCGGGCTCGGGGAGGTCGGGCAGATCCTCGGGCTCGGGCATGTCCCACTCGCCCTCGTCCACGGCCGGAGTCCCGGCGACAGGCTGGCCTGTCGCCCACCGGTAGGGCTGGAACTCGGGGTCGGGCTCCGACACCAGCTCGGCGGAGGGCTGTTCCACCTCGGCGGCGGGCCGTTCCACGGGCGCGGGCTCGACGTCGCCGGGGACGGTGGCGGGAGCCTGGGGCACCCCCTGCGGCTCGACCTCGGCGACGGCCGGCTGAGCCTCCTCGACGGCCTCGGCGACGGGCTGTTCCACGAATGGTTCGGCCTGTTCCACCTCGGCGCTGGGCTCGGCTTCGACGGCCGGCACCGCGGCCTCGGCCTCGACCGGGTCCAGCTCCGCCTCGGGCTCGGCCATGTCCCACGCGCCCGCGTCCCACTCCGATTCCAGGTCCGACTCGGGCCAGTCCTCCGGCCACTCCAGCCCGGGCTGGTCGACCTCGTCGACCGGCACGCCGCGCTTCTCCAGCTCGGCGGCGGCCTGCTCGGCGCGCTCGCGGGCCTCGGTGGTCTCCTCGTACCAGCCCTGGCGGGCGTCGTGGACGATCTCCAGCTTCGTCGCCCGCTCGGCCGCCTCCGCGGCGATCTGGGCGTAGGTCTCGGCCTCGTCGCGGAGCTCGGCGGCCTGCTGCGGGTCGCTCTCCTCCAGCTCGCCGGCGCGGATGCGCATCTGCGCGGCCTCGCGCAGCAGATCCTGCTGGCTCTCGTACGTGACCTGCATCTGGTCGGCGACGTGGGCGGGCGCCCACAGCTCCTCGCGCCGGTAGCGGTCCACCAGCTCTCGCAGGTCGCGGTCGGTCGCGCCGACCAGGTCGCGCCGGTCCTCCGGCTCACCCAACGCGCGCCATGCCCGCGACCAAGACGCCCGGACTTCGACGGCGCCTTCGGCCGGGGCCGGGCCGATCGCCAGCTTCTCGTGGTCGTAGCCGTGGGCCTCCCGGTACTGCATCACGTCGCTGGCCCGCTGCAGCCACTCCTCCCGCGCCGGGTCGTCGGCGTCCGGCACCGGGCCCAGCGTGGTGGAGGCCCACTCGGGCAGTTCCTCGGCGGCGGCCAGCTGCTCGGCCAGCGCGCGCTCGCGCGGTTCCACGATCTCGGAGAGCAGGCCGTGGGCGTACTCGCCCACCTCGCCCTCGACGTGCCGCAGACGCCAGTTCCACGTGGCCCGCTCGGCCGCGGCCTCAGCGCGCTCGGTGGCGGTGTCGTACCGCAGCTGGTCGACCTGTCCGGCCTGGAGAGTGGTGGCCATCTGCGTGGCCATGACCTGGGTCATCCAGTCCTGCTCGTGCTGGAGCTGGGCGGCCTGGGCCTCGTGGGCGTCCTGGAGCACCTGCATCTCGGCGGCGAGGCGGACCTGGGCCTGGGGGTCGTAGAACTGGGTGCCGACCACCCCGATCTGGGCGGCGGTCAGTTCCTCGGTGGTCAGCTCCGGGCTGAGACCGAGGGAGACGGCCTGCTGCATCTGCAGGACCTGGTCCAGGGCCTGGGCGTCGGCCTGGTCCAGCACCCGGTCGACCGGCTGACTCCACCAGTCGGACTCGCCGGACACCTGCGCGCCCGCGCCGGCGTCGGCGGTCTCCTCGTCGGCCAGCCGCAGCTCCTTCCACCACTGCCCCGGCTGGGCGGGGGTGGCGTCCTGGAGCGGGCGAGCGAACGGATCGGTGGGCCCGGCTTGCCTGGCCTCGGCCACGATCGGCCCCTCCAGCTCGGGCTCGGGCATGTCCCACTCGCCCTCGTCCCACACGGACTCGGCCAGCACCGACTCCGCCTCGGCCTTGGGCAGCCACCACTGCTCGGACTGGGCCTGGGCCTGCATCAGCTGCTGTTCCTGGGCCTGCTCGGCGGCCTCGGCCCGGCGCACGGCGGCCTGGTCGGCGGTGGCCCGGGCCTTCTCGGCGGTGGCCAGCGCGCCCTTGAGCCGGTAGTGCAGCGCCTTCGACGCGCAGTCGGCGTCCCCGAACGACCGCGAGCGGGCGACCCGGGCCAGCATCTCCTCGGCGTCGAACCCGTGCTGTTCCACGGTGCGGGCCAGCCGCACCACGGAGTTCCACGGCTTGCCGTCCAGCTCCTCGACGGCGCGGTGGTAGACGCCTTCGCCGACCGCGTCAACCAGCACCCGGCGGAAGCGGAGGTCGTCGGCCTGGGTGACCAGGTCCTCCAGCAGCGGGGAGACCTGGTCAATCCGCTCGGCAGCCTCCAGGATCTCGG
>NZ_JBEZUT010000599.1:0-2621 GCF_040636595.1 Kitasatospora sp. NPDC036755 | reverse complement strand
TCTCCAGCGGGTCCGGCAGGCACTCGATGGTGTTGTACGACAAGACGACGTCCACGCTCGTATCGGAGCACGGGAGAGGGTCGCGCAGATCAGCACCACCGCCGACCCGGGCCCCTCGGCCGTCCTCAGCTCGCCGACAGGCGCGGGGTGCGCGGCGGCTCCGTCCGGCGGCTGCCGGTCGTCTCGAAGGCGGCGGCGAGGGCCAGCAGGGCGTTGTCGTCGTAGGCGCGGCCCGCGAAGGTCAGGCCGACCGGCATGCCGATGTCCGCCATGGTGCCCATGGGGACGGTGACCGTCGGGATGCCGAGGTGGCGGGGGACCAGGTTGCCGTTGGCGACCCAGACGCCGTTGCGCCAGCCGAGGTCGGCGGACGCCTCGGAGACGTCCATGTCGGCGGGCGCCACGTCGGCGACGGCGGGGAACACCACCGCGTCCAGGCCCAGGCCGTCCATCCACAGCTCCAGGTCGACCCGGCGGGTCTCCTCCAGCCCGCGCAGCCCCTGCTCCAGGTGCGGCATGTCGGTGAAGGACGCGTACGGGCGCTCCCGCACGAAGCGCGGGTAGTCGCCGATCGAGTCCTCGAAGTTGTCGTAGCGGTCCGGGAGTTCACCCTCGTGCTTGGGGAAGATGCGGTCGCCGTCGACCTCGGCCAGGGTGGCCAGCGCCGGGTCGCCGTTGGCGCGCAGGAAGTCGTCCCAGGCCCAGGCGGAGAGGTCCTCGATCTCCACGGTGAGGTAGTCGCGGCCGACCAGGCCGCGGGTGAACAGCGAGGGCGCGCCGGGGCGGTCGGACTCGTAGTTGGTCACGACCGGGAAGTCGACCTCGACGACCTCGGCGCCGGCCGCCTCCAGGTCGCGGCGGGCGGCGTCCCACAGGTCGATCACCGAGGGGCGGGTGTGGATCGGCCGGCCGGTCTGGCCGCCGATGCCGCCCGCGGGGTTGGTGCCGGCGTCGGGGTCGGCGTTGATGTACATCCGGGGGACGCCGACGCGCTTGCCGGCCAGCGCGGCGCGCGCCGCCGCCGGGTCGGCGGGTGCGAGCGCCGGGTACGAGGCGGGCCGCACCTGCGAGGCGGCGGGCAGCTCCACCCAGGGCTGGGCGCGCCAGAGGTCGCCGCGGGTCTCCGGGTCGTCGCCGACCACGACGTCGAGCAGTTCGAGCAGGTCGGCCATGGTGCGGGTGTGCGGGACGACGACGTCCATGGTCGGGACGAGCGGCCAGTTGCCGCGCACCGAGATGACGCCGCGGCTGGGCGTGTAGGCGCACAGCGCGTTGTTGGAGGCGGGCGCCCGGCCCGAGGACCAGGTCTCCTCGCCGAGGCCGAAGGCGCCGAACGAGGCGGCCGTCGCGGTGCCGGAGCCGTTGGAGGAGCCGGAGCCGTAGGCGCTGGTGAGCCAGTCGGCGCTGTACGGGCTCTCGGCGCGGCCGTACACGCCGCGCTGCATGCCGCCGTTGGCCATCGGCGGCATGTTGGTGAGGCCGATGAGGACGGCCCCGCCGGCGCGCAGCCGCTCGATGGCGAAGGCGTCGCGCTGGGCGACGAGGTGCTCGAAGGCCGGCGAGCCGGCCGCGGCGGTCAGGCCCTTGGCGAGGTAGCTGTCCTTGGCGGTGTACGGGATGCCGTCCAGCGGGCCGAGGGTCTCGCCGCGCGCGCGGCGGGCGTCGGAGGCCTCGGCCTCGGCGCGGGCGTCCGGGTTCATCACGACCATCGCGTTGAGCGCGGTGGCGGTGTCCGGCCGGTCGTACGCCTCGATCCGCGCGAGGTAGGCGTCGAGCAGGCCGACCGCGGTGGCCTCGCCCTTCTCCAGCGCCGCGCGCAGCTCGGCGATACCGGTCTCCACAACATCGAATCCGCGCGTCATGCGGGTCTCTCCTGGATGGGTCGGGGCGGGGTGTGCGAACCGCCGGTCGGACGGTTCGCGGTCGGCGTGCGTCCGGCGTACGGCCGGACGCAGCGGTCCGCAGCTGGTGCTGGAACGTTCCAGCATCATCGCACCTTACGTACTGCTGGAACGTTCCAGCAAGGCGGTGGGAGCCGGAATGAAGATCGGAGCGGTGCTGGGTCTAGACTTCCGGGCTGTGACCAGCCGCTCCGTGACCCTGATCGACGTGGCCCGGGCGGCCGGGGTGTCCAAGAGCACCGCCTCCAACGCGCTGGGCGGCTCCGGCCGCGTCGCCGAGGCCACCCGGGAACGGATCCGGGAGGTGGCCCGGGAGCTCGGCTACCGGCCGAACAGCGCGGCGCGCAGCCTGCGCCGATCCAGCACGGGCGCGATCGGACTGCACCTGCCGCGCACGGCGACCCGCCTGGACTACTACATGAACCTGGCGTTCGGCGCCGTCGAACGGGCCCGGGAGGACGGCCTGGACCTCGTCCTCCTCGCCCCCGGCACGGCAGCCGGCGGCGGGCTCGCCTCCCGGGTCGACGGCCTGCTGGTGATCGACCCCGAGCTGGACGACCGGGCCGTGCCGGAGCTGCTGAACGCCGGCGTGCCGGTCGTCACCGGAGAGCGCCACCTCGGCGGGGGAGCCGCGCCCGCCGGATCGGTGATGAGCGGGTCGCTCGCCTCCATGAAGACGTCGACGTCCTTGGTGAGTTCGTCCGCGAGGAGGACGCCCGG
>NZ_JBEZUT010000598.1:0-2621 GCF_040636595.1 Kitasatospora sp. NPDC036755 | reverse complement strand
GCCGCGTGGGGGACGCCGACGCCGCCGACCCCGGCGCGGCCTGACCGCCCGCCGAACCACCCGTCGAACCGCCGCCCCCGCCACCGGAGCACGCCGCCAGCACCAGCGCCGCGCCGGCCGCCAGGCCGGCCCTCCCCACCAAGCGCTCGGACCCCATGAACCCCATGACCCCCACCCCCGGCAAGCCGGACCGCGCACACCGCGCGGCCGTGCGGTCACACATGGTCCCGACCACGATCGACCCGCGTCAACCCATTACCCGACGGTCACCTTCCAGGGGCCGCCCCACCGCCCTCTCCCGGGTCCGCGACCACCGGGAGGACCGGCCCCGGGGGCCGACCCGAGCCGTCCACGGAGGTCAACTACGATCGGGCCCGTGCTCAGTCTCACCGGACTCCCGCTCCAGATCATCGCCTCCGTCCTCGCGATCGCCGTCTTCGCCGCCACCATGTGGCTCTGGCCGCGGTTCGGCGGGAAGGGCTGGAAGGCGTGGCTGGGACGGATCGGCGCGTTCCTCGCCACCCAGGTGTCGGTGCTGGCCGCGATGGGCCTGATCGCCAACAGCTACTTCGGCTTCTACAGCTCCTGGACGGACCTGCTCGGCACCAGCGGCGGGCTCGGCACCGTGGTCGACCACCAGCCCAACGCCTCCGGCGTGGCCGTCACCGGCGAGCAGAAGTTCTACTCCTCCCAGGGCTCCGACCCGGAGCGCTCCGGCCTGATCCAGAAGGTCGACGTCAAAGGGGCCGGCAGCGGTCTGACCACCGAGGCGTACGTCTACCTGCCGCCGCAGTACTTCCAGCCCGACTACGCCAAGCAGCGCTTCCCGATGGCCCTGGTGCTCACCGGGTACCCGGGCACCCCGGAGAAGCTGATCTCGCTGATGCAGTACCCGGCGTCCACGCTGAACGCGATCGAGCAGAAGAAGCTGCCGCCGACCGTCCTGGTGATGACCCGCCCCACCCTGGTCGGCGACCGCGACACCGAGTGCGTGGACGTGCCGAACGGCCCCCAGGTGGAGACCTTCTTCACCACCGACCTGCCCAAGGCCCTCGCCACGACCTACCGGATCGGCACCGACCCGGCCAACCGGGCGGTGATCGGCAACTCCACCGGCGGCTACTGCGCGCTCAAGTTCGCGCTGCGCAAGCCCGACTCCTACCGCTCGGCGGTCGCCCTCTCCGGTTACTACAGCGCGGCCCACGACCCGACCACCGGCGACCTGTTCGGCGGCAGCGCCCAGCTGAAGCAGGAGAACGACCTGCTGTGGCGGCTGCAGAACCAGCCGCCGGCCCCGGTCTCGCTGCTGCTGACCACCGCGAACGACGAGAACAACCGCGACGAGACCAAGGCCATGGTCGCCGCCTTCAAGGCCCCCACCAAGATGTCCACCATCACCCTGGACACCGCCGGCCACAACTTCCACACCTGGACCCGGGAGATCCCCCCGGCCCTCGAATGGCTGGGCAAGCACCTCACCATGCCGCCGTCCGCCTGACGTTCCCCGGATCACACGCGTCTCACAGCCCCGTTTCACGGTTCTCTCAGTCGCGCCACCCACCGTATGGCGCATGACCACGAGCAGCTACACCCCTCCGGCCGGCGAACCGTGGCCCGAGGCCGCGAACTTCCCGCCACCGGAGGTGCCGGGTCCGGCCCGGCCGGACCCGGCACCGCTCTTCCCCGAGCAGCCCCTGCCGCCCGCCGGGCCCGTGGGGCCCGCCTCCTGGTCCGGCCGGCTGCGCACCCTCCCGGCCCGCGCCTGGCGCGGGCGCGCGGACGACCCCCGCTGGGTGCGCCCGGCCCTGCTGGCACTGCTGGCCGCCACCGCCGTCCTCTACCTGTGGGGCCTGAGCGCCTCCGGCTGGGCCAACTCCTTCTACTCGGCCGCCGTGCAGGCCGGCTCGCAGAGCTGGAAGGCCTTCTTCTTCGGCTCCTCGGACGCGGCGAACTTCATCACCGTCGACAAGCCGCCGGCCGCGCTGTGGCCGATGGCGCTCGCGGCACGGATCTTCGGCCTCTCCTCCTGGTCGGTGCTGGCCCCGCAGGCGCTGATGGGCGCGGCCACCGTCGGCGTGCTGTATGCGACGGTGCGCCGCCGCTTCTCCCCGCTCGGCGCCCTGCTGGCCGGCGCCGCGCTGGCGCTCACCCCGGTCGCGGCGCTGATGTTCCGCTTCAACAACCCGGACGCGCTGCTGGTGCTGCTGCTGACGCTGGCCGCGTACGGGCTGGTGCGGGCGCTCGAAGCGGCGGGCACCCGGTGGCTGGTGTTCACCGGGGTGATGTTCGGCCTCGCCTTCCTCACCAAGACGCTGGCGGCCTTCCTGGTCCTGCCCGCCTTCACGGCGGTCTACCTGGTCGCGGCGCCCACCGGGTTCTGGCGGCGGGTGCGGCAGAGCCTGGCCGCAGGCGCAGCCCTGGTCGTCTCGGGCGGCTGGTGGGTGGCGATCGTCGAGCTGATGCCGGCCTCGGCCCGCCCGTACATCGGCGGCTCGCAGGACAACAGCTTCCTCTCGCTCACCTTCGGGGAGGTGCACCTGCGCTCGATGCAGCCGCTCGGCCTGCACGTCGCCAACTCCATCTTCCTGGGCGACTACCTGACCAGCGAGGGCCAGGCCGGG
>NZ_JBEZUT010000597.1:0-2634 GCF_040636595.1 Kitasatospora sp. NPDC036755 | reverse complement strand
ACCTCGACGCACTCGCGCTGTGGGTCACCTTCCACCCCGGCCAGATCACCCGTCACCGGTTCCTCGCCAAGTGCCGGGAGCTGGACGCGCTCGGCGTGCGCTACAGCGTCGGCGTCGTCGGCCTACCCGAGCACCTCGACGAGGCCCGCCGGCTGCGCGCCGGGCTCTCCGAGGACGTGTACCTGTGGGTCAACGCCGCCGAGGGCCTCGGTTACACCGAGGCCGAGGCCGCCCAATGGACCGCCCTCGACCCGCACTTCGGCTACAGCCGGAACGCCCACCCCAGCGCCGGGCTGCCGTGCCGCACCGGGGAGTCCGTGCTCTCGGTGGACGGCGACGGCACGGTGCGCCGCTGCCACTTCGTCCGGGACGTCCTCGGCAACCTCTACGACGGCAGCTACCGTACCCGACTGCGGCCGCGCGCCTGCCCGTTGCCGGTCTGCGACTGCCACATCGGCTACGTCCACCTGGAGTCCCTGCCGCTGTACGAGTTGTTCGGTGCGGGCGTGCTGGAACGCGTGCCGCAGGGCTGGGCGTCGGGCCGGTGATAAATCGGTTGCCATCCGACCACCCTGTGTGAAAGCGTACGAACAACCGCGCGGGACCAGCTCGTTGGAAAGGGGGCCCGCAGATGATCAGTGGCATACGGTTCGCCGCCGTGCCGGGCCTCGTGCTCGGTGACACACCGGCTCGCGCTTCGACGCGTGAGCCGCACCCGGCCTGACGCCCCGCGCCCTTCGCTCGGTGGCGATCAGCCGCCGGTGTGCCCGCTGCTCACCTCCTCGTCGAAGTGCTCTTCGTGCCCTTTGCACGTTCGACCACGAGGAGCCCCGGTGTCCGACACCCACCGGCCCAGCATCGTCACCCTGCCCACCATGTCCGCCCTGCCCGCGTCCTGGCACAGCGAGAACGGATCGCCCCCACCACGGCGGCTGATCGCCGCCGACGACACCCTGAGCGCCGGGGCCGCCTACCGCCTGGCCTGCGAAGGCACCGCCCTGCTCTGGCAGGGCGACTACCCCGGCGCGCTGCGCCTCCTGCACGCCATGCGCCGGCGCGCCGAGCGGCGCCGGCCCCCGTCCGCCGCAGGCTCACCGGCCGAGGCCTTCCGGCAGCACCGGCAGGAACGCGCCCGCCTCGCGCGTGTCCTCGGCACACTGCTGGTGCCGCTCGGCTCGGATCACCGTGTCCGGCTCCGCCGGGCACCCGACGTCCGCGAGGCCTGTCTGGGCGCCTACGGACCGTTCCTTGACAACAGAATCGTGTCCCTCCGCGAGCTCCTCGGTGTGATCGGCGCACACCAGTGGCGCACCAAGGGCGTCGAGGTCCCGGCCCTCGGCGCCCGCATCCACCCGCACTACGGGGTCTTCTCCCCCGTCCGCGGCGAGTACGTCGACCTCGTCGCCCGGGCGCCGCTGCCGCCGGCCGCCCGGATCACCGCCACGGCCACCGCCCACGACCTCGGCACCGGCACCGGTGTGCTCGCCGTGCTCCTCGCCCGGCGCGGACTGCGCGAGGTCCTGGTCACCGACGCCAATCCGCGCGCCCTCGCCTGCGCCCACGACAACGCCCGCCGACTCGGTCTCGCCGACCGCGTCAAGCCCGCCGGCACCGGCCTCTACCCTCAGGGGCGCGACCGGGCCGCCCTGGTCGTGTGCAACCCCCCGTGGCTGCCCGCCCGCCCGAGTTCCACCCTCGACGAGGGCGTCTACGACCGGGACAGCCACATGCTCCACGGCTTCCTCGACGGCCTCGCCAGCCGTCTCCTGCCCGGTGGCGAGGGCTGGCTCGTCCTCTCCGACCTCGCCGAACGCCTCGGACTGCGCTCCCGCGCAGACCTGCTGGGCGCCGTCGCCCAGGCCGGGCTGCGCGTCGCCGGACGTCTCGACACCGTCCCCCGCCATCCCCGGGCCACCGCTCCCGATCGGGCCGGTCGGGCCGATCCGGTCCTCCGCGCGGCCCGCGCCGCCGAAATCACCTCGCTCTGGAGGCTGGTCCCCGCATGACTCCCGGCGACCTCTCGCACACGGCCCGAAGCAGTACCGCGCCCACCGGGCGGCCGAGTCCGCACGTCCCTAGCCTGGTGACAGAGAGGAGGCGAAACACCATGCTTGGAGACGCTCCGCTGCAAGCAGTCATCCCCGCCACCGATCTCGCCCGCGCCAAGGCCTTCTACACCGACACCCTCGGCCTCAAGCTCACCGAGGAGGGTGAGGAGGAGTTCGTCTGCGACAGCGGCGGCACCCGGTTCACCGTCTACCGCACCCCCAGCGGCGGGCAGGCCGCCCACACCCTCGCCAGTTTCAAGGTCCCCGACCTCGACGGCGAGATGGCCGGCCTCCGCGGCCGCGGCATCACCTTCGAGGAGTACGACTTCCCCGGTCTGAAGACCGTCGACGGCGTCGCCGAGGGCGAAGGCATGCGCGCGGCCTGGTTCAAGGACAGCGAGGGCAACATCCTCTGCGTGTCCCAGCGAGTCGGCCAGTAGCCGACCCGCCCCCGGTCTGCGGGCGGCTCCGGAACCCGCCCGCCGACCCGCCGCGCCCGACCGCTTCACACCCGCCGCGCCGCAGCCGTCGGCACCAGGGCGGAGGTCGCCAGGGCGACGCAGTAGCCGACGTTCCAGAGCAGGCC
>NZ_JBEZUT010000596.1:0-2667 GCF_040636595.1 Kitasatospora sp. NPDC036755 | reverse complement strand
GGCGCGGTCCGAGAGGCCCGCGCGGCCCGCAGGATCCGCGGCATCTCGGGGCTCCCGGCGGCCTCCGGCGTCCCCGCGCCGCCCCGGCGACGGGTCATCATCGCCAGCGCGCCCAGCAGCAGCCCGGCCGCGCCGCCGACCGCGACGTCCAGCTTCCCGGAGGGCGTGGTCGGCCTGTCCGGCGCGGCGGCCGGGGACAGCGTCACCAGCCGGACGTTGGTGTCCTTGCTGCTGGTGTTGGCGAACGCGACCAGCGAGCGGGCCACCGCGTCGGCGGTCAGGGCGGCCTCCTGGGGGTGCGGCCCGGTGCCGGTGATCTCGATCATCGGGGCGTCCGGGGAGGTCGTCCCGTGCACCAGGGACTCCAGTTCGGCGCGGGTGTGGCCGGTCTCGGCGGCCGCCTCCCCGAGCACCTGCGGCTGGCCGGCCAGCCGTCCGTACGCCTGGGCGAAGTTCGTCGCGATCGCGGCCTCCCCGGGGTTCTGCGCGACCACGAGGACGTAGGCGTTGGCGGCGTACGACGGGTCCGCGACGAGGGCGTACCCGGCGCCGGCCGCGGCGCCCAGCGGAACCGCGAGCACCACCGGCCACCAGCGGCGGACCAGGCGGCGGCGGGCGCTTCGGCGCGGTGTGGTCATGGGTGTTGCTCCTTGGGTCTGGTACGGCGGTTCCGGCGGTGGCGGGCGGTCAGCCGCGGGCCAGCCGGTCGTAGAGGGCGCCCAGGTCGCGGGCGACCCGGGCGATGTCGTAGTGGCCGACGGCCGGGGGGTGCGGCAGCGGGCCGGCGATGTGCCCGCTGAGCGGCCGCAGGTCGCGCAGCGCGGCGGCGTAGGCGGCGGCCTCGGAGGGCACGCGGCGGGCCTGGGGGGCGGCGCCGGGCGGCAGTTCGTCGAGCGCCGGGCAGGCGCTGTACCGCACCGGCAGCCCGGCCGCGAGGCCCTCCAGCACGCCCAGGCCGAAGGTCTCCGCGGTGGAGGGGGCGGCCAGCACGTCCAGGGCGGCCAGCAGCCCGGGCACGTCGTCGCGCTCCCCGGCGAGCACCAGGCGGCCCCGCACGCCGAGTTCCTCGGCCCGGCGCTCCAGCGCGGCGCGCTCCGGGCCGGCTCCGACGAGCACCAGCCAGGTGGCCGGGTCGAGCTCGGCGAGCGCCTCGACCAGGACCTCGAAGCGTTTGCCGGGCACCAGCCGGCCCACCCCGCCGATCACCCAGCTCCCGTGCGGCAGGCCCAGCTCGGCCCGCAGCCGGCGGCGGGTGGCGGTCCGTTCGGCGGGCGCGAGGCGGTACCGGGAGGACTCGATGCCGTTCGGGATCAGCTCGATCCGGGCCGCCGGGACGCCCCAGGAGCGCAGCGTCTGGGCGACCTGGCGGGAGACCGCGACGGTGGTGCTGCCGAGCCGTTCGGCCGCCAGGTAGAGGCCCTTGACCCCCCGGGTGACGGGGCGGCCCTCGATCACCCCGGCGTGCAGCGAGTGCTCGGTGGAGACCACCGCGCGCACCCCGGCCAGCCGGGCGGCGGTCCGGCCGTACAGCTGCGCCCGGTAGAGGTGGGTGTGCACCAGGTCGTAGCGGCCGGCCCGGACCAACCGGACCAGTCGGGGCAGCGCGCCGAGGTCCCGGTTGCCGCGCATGCCGAGGTGGTGGACGGTGACGCCGTCGGCGCGCAGCGCGGCGGCGACCGTGCCGGGGTTGGTCAGGGCGAGCACCTCGCACTGCTGGTGTGCCGGCAAGTGCCGCAGCAGCAGGTGGAGTTGGCGCTCGGCGCCGCCGGCGGCCAGACCGGTGACGATGTGCAGCACCCTCATGGCCGGTGCTCCCGACGGGTGTGGCGCAGCTCGGTGAGGGTGTCGCGCAGCCGGTGCCGGCCCCGCTTGGCGCGCAGCCGCCAGGCGCCGTCGCGGTCGCCGACGTAGCAGCGGGGCAGGGCGAAGCGGCCGGTGAGCGGGGAGTGCGCGATGGCGCAGGCGTGGTCGTACCCGGCGTCGCGCACGGCCAGGGCGGCGGCGAGGTCGACGGCGCCGTACGGGTAGCAGAAGCCGGTGACCCGGCCGCCGACGGCCTCCTCCAGCAGCCGCCGGCTCTCCCGGGCCTGGACGGCGAGGGCCTCGGGCGGCAGGCCGGGCAGCGCCCGGTGGCCGAGGCCGTGCGAGCCGATCTCCCAGCCGGCGGCGGCGAGTTCGGTGACCTCCTGGACGGTGAGCAGCTGCTTGCGCGGGCCTTCGGTGTCCCAGTCGTTGTCCCGGCCGAGCAGGTCGGCGACCACGTACGCGGTGGCGGTGAAGCCGTACGCCTGGAGGATCGGCACCGCGTACCGGGCGAAGTCGGCGTAGCCGTCGTCGAAGGTCAGGCCGACCAGTCCGGCGTCCCGGCCGAGGGCGCGGGCCCGCATCAGCTCGCGGACGGAGACGCCGCGCCGGCCGCTCCGGTGCAGCCAGGCGATCTGTTCGGCGAACCGATCGGGGCTGACGGTGAGCCGGTAGGGGTCCTCCTTCTCGACCGCCACCGAGTGGTACATCAGGATCCACGGCGAGGCGGCGCCGGGGAGCGGCGGTTCGTCGAGCGGGTGGGCGTTTCCGGGCGCAAGCAGATGTACCTGTCGCTGGTCACCGCAGCCATCGTGCTGGCGGCCTCGGCCGTGGTGGGCCGACGGCGGCGGGCCGCGGTGGCGG
>NZ_JBEZUT010000595.1:0-2686 GCF_040636595.1 Kitasatospora sp. NPDC036755 | reverse complement strand
GCACGAACCGGAAGTGGTGTTTCAAGGGATTGGCCGCCCCGGGACCGTCCGCGCAGATGCGTGTCCGGTGCTCCCTGCCAGGCAGCTCGAAGAACTGTACGCGCTTCGGCGACCGGATGCAAACGTCGTGCAAGGACGGCCGGCCGGACCCCGGGGAGAGGGGTCCGGCCGGTGGAGCCGCGCGGCTCAGCTGTTGGTGGGGAAGCCCAGGTTGATGCCGCCGTGCGACGGGTCCAGCCAGCGCTGGGTCACGGCCTTGCCCCGGGTGAAGAACTGCACGCCGTCCTGGCCGTACGCGTGGGCGTCGCCGAAGAGCGAGGCCTTCCAGCCTCCGAAGGAGTAGTAGGCGACCGGGACCGGGATCGGCACGTTGATGCCGACCATGCCGACCTCCACCTCGAACTGGAAGCGCCGGGCCGCGCCTCCGTCGTTGGTGAAGAGCGCGGTGCCGTTGCCGTACGGGTTGGCGTTGATCAGCGCCAGACCCTCCTCGTACGAGTCGACGCGCACGACGGAGAGCACCGGGCCGAAGATCTCGTCGTTGTAGACGGACATGCCGGGCTTCACGTGGTCGAACAGCGTCGGGCCGAGCCAGAAGCCGTCGGCCGTCGGGGAGCCGTTCCGGTCCTCGGCGGTGACGGGGTGCTTGCGGCCGTCCACGGCGAGCTCGGCGCCGTCGGCGATCCCGGACTCCACGTAGGAGGTGACCTTGTCGCGGTGCTGGCCGGTGACCAGCGGCCCCATCTCGGAGTCGCCGTTGCAGCCCGGGCCGACCTTCAGGGTGGCCACCCGCTGCTTGATCTTCTCGACCAGCTCGTCGCCGATCGGGTCGACCGCGACCAGGACGGACACCGCCATGCAGCGCTCGCCGGCCGCGCCGAAGCCGGCGTTGACGGCGGCGTCGGCGGCGAGGTCGAGGTCGGCGTCCGGCAGGACCAGCATGTGGTTCTTGGCGCCGCCCAGGGCCTGCACGCGCTTGCCGTAGCGGGTGCCGGTCTCGTAGACGTAGCGGGCGATCGGGGTGGATCCGACGAAGCTGACGGACTTGACGTCCGGGTGCTCCAGCAGGCGGTCGACGGCCACCTTGTCGCCGTGCACGACGTTGAAGACGCCGTCCGGCAGGCCGGCCTCCTTCCACAGCTCGGCGAGGAAGTTGGCGGCGGACGGGTCCTTCTCCGAGGGCTTCACCACGACGGTGTTACCGGCCGCGATGGCGATCGGGAAGAACCACATCGGCACCATGGCCGGGAAGTTGAACGGCGAGATGATCGCGACCGGGCCGAGCGGCTGGCGGATCGAGTAGACGTCGACGCCGGTCGAGGCCTGCTCGGTGAAGCCGCCCTTGATCAGCTGCGGGATGCCGCAGGCGTACTCCACGACCTCCAGGCCGCGGGCGATCTCGCCCAGCGCGTCGGAGTGCACCTTGCCGTGCTCCGCCACGATGATCGAGGCCAGCTCGTCGCGGCGGGCGTTCAGCAGCTCGCGGAAGGCGAAGAGCACCGTCGTCCGCTTCGCGATCGAGGCGGTGCGCCACTCGGTGAAGGCCGCCGCGGCGGCGGCCACCGCCTGGTCGACCTCGGCGATCTCGGCGAAGTCGACCTGGCCGGCGACCTGGCCGGTGGCCGGGTCGAAGATGTCTCCGCGACGGGGGGCCGCACCGGCGGTGGCGACCGGCTTGCCGCCGATCCAGTGAATGATGTGCTTGCTCAAGATCCGTCTGCCTCCGAAGTCCCGGGCGGCGTCCTGCCACCGGTCCGGTCTGGCGCCGCCCGCAGCCGGGCCGGGCGCCGTGAAATCACGGGGCTACCGCGTCGTCTCCCAGTCTGGTGGCCGCTCCGGCCCGGCTCAACGAACAGGCTGACGGGGATCGTGGATTCAGCCTTACAGGTCGTCCGGTCACCCGGCCGAACGAGCGCACCGCAGTGTGGGCGCACCGCGTGACCACCACGACCCGTCGCGTGGACCGGCGGGCCGGCCGTCAGGACTCCCCGTCCTCCAGCTCGTCCAGGTACGGATCGTGCAGCCCGTCCGCGGCCTCCTGGGTCTCCAGCAGGTCCAGCCGCAGGTCCTGGGCCCAGGCCAGCGCCCAGCGCTTCAGCTCGGCCACCTCCCCGGCGGGGACGCCCCGGGCCCGGAACCGCCCGTCCGCAGCCTCGGCGAGCGTCTCCAGCCGCTCGGCCAGCGCCGTGGGCTGGAAGTCCGGATCCAGCTCGCCCGCCAGTGCGAGCAGTTCGCCCTCCCGGTAGTTCCGGGTGAGGGCGCGCACGTCGATCAGGTCGCGCGGCATGCCCCGGTCGACCAGCAGCGCGGTGGTCAGCGCGGCCGCGTCCTCCAGTGCGACGACGGGCAGCACCACCGGCGGCTCGTCCGGTCCGGGCGCACCGAGGTCGAGCCGGACCGGACGGTGGCCCAGCGGCTCCTTGCGCAGTTCCACCGAGTGCGACCGCCCGCCCAGCGCCAGCCGGACGGTGAGCTGCTCCAGCCTCGGTGTGCCCGGCCGCTCGACGGCCCCGCCGCCCGCCACCCGGTACGCCTCGCCCAGGGCGGCGGCCACCTCCGGCAGGTCGGCGCGGCCGGTCGCCAGGGTCAGCCCGTCCTGCGGGCAGGCCGCGACCCCGTGGGCGCGCAGCGTGTGCCCACCGGCCAGCGCGAGGCCGTACCGGTCGCAGACGGGCGCGGCCACCGC
>NZ_JBEZUT010000594.1:0-2707 GCF_040636595.1 Kitasatospora sp. NPDC036755 | reverse complement strand
GAGGGCAACGTCGTGTCGGTGAACCTGGCCAAGGGGCAGAGGGTCAGCCTCCAGAAGGGTCAGGGCGGTGCCCTGACGGTGGTCCGGCGCCGGCGGCGGTGGCCCGGAGGAAGGAGAGCACAGGGCCGAGGTCGCCCTCCGGGGCCCGCATCCGTTCCTCGGCGAGGCCGCGCAGGCTCCACCGGGGCAGTTGCCGGGCCGGGTCGGCGAGCAGCGGGTAGGCCTCGCGGTGCAGGTCAAAGGTGGCCTGCCGGTCTCCGGTGGGGATGGTGGCCTCGGCCTGGCCGAGCAGGGCGAGACCGCGCTGCGGCGCCAACTCCTGCGGGGCGTCGGCGAGTCGGCTGGCCAGCCGGGCGTAGCGGCGGCGGGCCTGGGCGGCCTTGCCGGCGGCGAGCCGTTCGGCGGCCGCGGCCAGTTCCCTCGCCACCGTCGCGGCGTCCAGGGCCCGGCGGCGGCGGGCCAGGACGACGGCGGCCGCACCGGCCAGTGCCACCACGACCAGCAGCACCGCTAACAGCGCCATGCACCGTCCCCCTGGTTCGAGTACTGCCCATCCACATGATCAACTGTCGTGGGACAGGCGCGAGTTGACGTCGTGTCGTGATGTTGCTCGGGCGCCATCAGAATAGGCCCTCGATCGGACAGGCGAACAGAAAAGAGCACTATCCTGGGCATCACCTCACCAGGGGAGCGGCAGCACGGCAGCAGCTCAACAGCAGCGCGCCCAACGGCGCGTCCACAGCGGTCAACAGCGTCGGGGGTCGGGTGTCGGAGTCGCGTTGGGTGCCGGGGCTCCGGTTCGGGCCGGAGTTCGACCCGGAGCAGTACGAACTCCTGGAGTTCCACCACCGGGGCGGCGAGGCCGAGGTGTGGCGCGCGGTCCGCACCGGGCACAACGGGCGCAAGGAACTGGTCGCCGCGAAGATCATGCTGGAGCGCGACCCGACCGAGGTGCGGCGCTGGCTCGGCCGCTGGGACGACGTCTCGCACAACGCCCACCGGCTGGGCGTCACCGACCTGGTCGTGCCCAGCTTCCTGCTCGGCCCCTCCCCGCACCGGCCCGGCACCCCGCCCGGCGGCGCGCTGCTCGGCTACCAGATCTCACCCTGGGTCGAAGGCGTGCCGCTGCACACCTGGGCGCGGGGCCGGCACGGCGGCCCGGCGGCGGTGGCCGAGATCCTGGCCCGGCTCTGCCGGATCGTCGACGAGCTGCACCGCAAGCGCTGGGTGCACCGCGACATCTCCCCCGCCAACGTCCTGGTCGACGGCCAGGGGCAGGTCAAACTGATCGACCTGACCTTCCTCGCCCCGCTCGACCACGCCCTGACCGTCGCGGTGTTCACCCCCGGGCACGTCCCGCCGGAGGCCGAGCAGGTGGGCGGCTTCCCGACCACCGCCAAGGACCTGTTCGCGGTCGGCACCCTCGCCCGCACCCTGCTGCTGCCCGACCACGGCCGGCTGGACCACCGGCTCGCCGCCGAACAGGCCCGAGCCGAACTGCTGGCGGCGGGCTACGGCGAGGAGCTGGCGCGCTGGGCCTGCGAGCCGCTGGCCCGCGAACCCGGGCGCCGCCCCTCCCCGCTCGGCCCGTGGGCCGCCCGGGGCCGTGAACTGCTGCGCGCCCAACGACCGGTGACCCGCACCGCGGGCCTGGCCGTGCTGCCCGACCCGGACGGACGGCCGCTGGTGGTCACCGGCGGCACCGACGGCACCGCGCTGGCCGGCCCGGGCAGCCCCGGCCGACGGCTCCCGGACGGGCAGGGCCCGTCCTCCGTAAGGGAGTTGGTGGTCGGCTGGGCCGGGCGTGCGGGCGAGCTGGTGGTCTGCGCCGAGGACCGCGCCGGGACCCTGTGGATCGGTACGGCGGCGGGCTGGTGGGAGGCGGCGCGCGGGGTCAACGGGCTGGCGGGCGGGGTCGGTTCGGGTGGCCCGGGCGGATCGGCCGGCTCGGGCGGCTCGGGCGGCTCGGGCGGTTCGGGCGGGGAGATGACGGTCTGGACGGCCGCCGGCGGCGCGCTGCGCTCGTACCGCTGGTCCCCCGGCCGCACCCTGACCGGCCAGGAGCACCCCGGCTGCCCCGCCGACCGGGTGCTCGCCGCCCAGGAGGAACGGCCCGGCGCCTGGCTGCTGCTGGTCGGACACCGCGAGCGGGTGCTGAGCTGGCGCCCCGGCACCACCCAGCCGCCCGTCCCGGTCGGCCCGCCCGGCCCGCTGCGCGCCGGGGCACTGGCCCGCACCTCCGCCGGACCGCAGGCCGCCACGCTGCGGCCGGACGGCTCCGTCCAGCTGCACACCCTCGGCACGGCCGGCCCGGGAACCGAGATCGGCGACGGCGAGCCCTCGCTCGGCCTCGCCATGGTCGGCCACCGCGGCGGCCCGACCGTCGCACTGGCCGGCGCGGGCGGCGTACGGCTGCGGCTGCCCGCCGGCGGCACCTCCCGCCGGCCGCGCTGGTGGCGGCCCACGCTGCGCCCGGCCACCCGGGTCGCGCTCGCCATGGGCGACGACTGGCGGCTGTGTCTGGCGGCGGTGGTGGAGGGCGAGTTGCAGGTGTGGCAGGAGGACGCGGCGTACCGCTGGCAGGCGGTGGAACTGCCGGAGGAGGGTTAGGGCCAATGCCGGTGACTTTAGGTAGTGGCGTGTGGCGTGATGGTGGGTGTTGCTGGGTGTGGTGGTGGCCAGTTGCGGTGTTGGGCGTGTTTGAGGG
>NZ_JBEZUT010000593.1:0-2722 GCF_040636595.1 Kitasatospora sp. NPDC036755 | reverse complement strand
GGTGCTCAGCGGGGTGACGGACGGCGGCAACGCGATCGGCGACATCGGCATCACCGGCATCGCGCGGCAGAACACCGGCGGCCTGCACGCCGTGGCCGACGGCTACCCGGAGAACGTCGTCGCGGCCTTCGCCGCCCAGGTGCACCGCGCACCCGACGCGGTGGCACTGCGCACCGTGGACGGCCCGCTCTCCTACGCCGAACTCGACCGCCGCGCGAACCGGTTGGCCCACCGCCTGACCGGCCTCGGCGTCGGCCCCGAGACCGCCGTCGCGGTGCTGATGGAACGCTCCGCCGAGCTGATCGTCGCCCTGCTGGCCGTGCTCAAGGCCGGCGGCGCGTACGTCCCGCTGCACGCCACCTACCCCGAGGCCCGGATGCGCTCGGTCATCGAGCAGACCGGCGCCCCCGTGCTGCTCACCGACCTCGCCACCACCCCGGGCGAGGCCTTCGCCGGCCTGGTCCGCACCCTCACCATCGACGCCGACCCGGAGCTCGCGGACTGCCCCGACAGCGCGCCCCGGACGCCGTCCGTCCAGCCGGACCGGCTCGCCTACGTGATGTTCACCTCCGGCTCCACCGGCGCCCCCAAGGGCGTGGCCGTCAGCCACCGCGACATCCTCGCGCTCACCGCCGACCGCTCCTGGGACGGCACGGCCCAGGACCGCGTGCTGGTGCACTCCTCGCACGCCTTCGACGCCGCGACCTACGAGATCTGGGTGCCGCTGCTCTCCGGCCGCCAGGCCGTGCTCGCCCCGGCCGGGCAGCTGGACGCCCCGCTACTGCGCCGGCTGGCCGAGGAGCACGACATCAGCAGCACCTTCCTCACCACCGCGCTGTTCAACCTGATCGCCGAGGAGGACCCGACCGTCTTCCGCACCCTGCGCCAGGTGTGGAGCGGCGGCGAGGCCTGCTCGCCCGAGGCCATCCAGCGGGTCCTCGACCTGTGCCCGGACACCGAGTTCGTCCACGTCTACGGCCCGACCGAGACCACCACCTTCGCCACCGCCCTCCCGCTGCGCGCCCCGCACCGGGTCGGCGCCACCGTGCCGATCGGCCGGCCGATGGACAACGTGCACGCCCATGTCCTGGACGACGCGCTGCGCCCCGTCCCGGTCGCCGTCACCGGCGAGCTGTACCTGGGCGGTGAGGGCCTCGCCCGCGGCTACGTCCAGCGGCCCGGCCTGACCGCCGAGCGCTTCGTGGCCAGCCCCTTCGAGCCCGGTGCCCGGCTCTACCGCACCGGTGACCTGGTGCGCCGACTGCCCGACGGGACTCTGGACTTCGTCGGCCGGGCCGACCACCAGGTGAAGATCCGCGGCTTCCGGATCGAGCTCGGCGAGATCTCCGCCGCACTGGCCGCGTTCCCCGGCGTCGGCCTGCACACCGTGGTCGTCCGGGAGGACCGGCCCGGCGACAAGCGGCTGGTCGGCTACGTCGTCCCCGGCGACGGCGCCGAGCTCGACACCGCCGCACTGCGCGCGCACGCCGCCGCGCTGCTGCCCGAGTACATGGTCCCGTCCGCCTTCGTGGTCCTCGACGAGCTGCCGCTCAACTCCAACGGCAAGGTCGACCGCGCCGCCCTGCCCGCCCCGGCCGCCGAGCCGACCGACGGCCTGCGCGGCCCGCGCACGGCGGAGGAGGAGGTGCTGTGCGCACTGTTCGCACAGCTGCTCGGCCGGGAGCAGGTCGGCATCGACCAGAACTTCTTCGACCTGGGCGGCAGTTCACTGCTCGGCATGAAGCTGGTCAGCCGGATCCGGGCCGCCCTGGGCGCCGAGGTCCCGTTCGCGGTCCTCTTCCGCGACCCGACCGTGGCCGGCGTCGCCGCAGTGCTGCGGGACGGCGGCGAGCGGCGCCCGGCGCTCACCGCGACGGCCGTCCGGCCCGAGCCGCTGCCGTTGTCGTACGCCCAGCAGCGCCTCTGGTTCCTGCGGGAATGGGAGCAGGGCGGGGCGACGTACAACATCCCGCTGGCCCTGCGACTGCGCGGGCCGATCGACCGACACGCCCTCCAGGCGGCACTGAACGACGTGACTCACCGTCACGAGGCCCTGCGGACGCGGTACCCGGCGGTGAACGGCGAGCCGTACCAGGAGATCGTGCCGGACGCCTCGATCCCGCTGCTCACGGCCGTCGTATCGGCGGAGGAACTGGCGGAGCGGGTCGCCCGCGCGGCCGCCCACGCCTTCGACCTCGCCACCGACATCCCGTTCCGCGCCGAGCTGCTGGAGCTCACGGAGGACGACCACGTCCTCGTCCTGGTGCTGCACCACATCGCCGGCGACGGCTGGTCCATGGCCCCGCTCGCCCGCGACCTCTCCACCGCCTACGCCGCCCGCGCCCAGGGCGCCGCCCCCACCTGGGCACCGCTGCCCGTCCAGTACGCCGACTACACCCTCTGGCAACGCGACCTGCTCGGCGACGAACACCACCCCGACAGCCTCGGCAACCGCCAACTCGCCTACTGGACCCAGCAACTCGCCGACCTCCCGGAAGAGACCCAGCTCCCCTTCGACCGACCGCGACCCGCCGTCGCCTCGCACCGCGGCGCGCTGGTCACCGCCCGGACCACGCCGGAGCTGAACGCCGGACTGGCCGCGCTGGCCCGCGAGAGCGGCACCACCCTGTTCATGGTGCTCCAGGCCGCCCTCGCCACCCTCTACTCCCGCCTCGGCGCCGGCACCGACATCCCCCTCGGCACCGCCATCGCCGGACGCACC
>NZ_JBEZUT010000592.1:0-2726 GCF_040636595.1 Kitasatospora sp. NPDC036755 | reverse complement strand
GACGGCCCCCGGCCCGAACCGGGCGGTCAGCGGGCCGGCCAGCCGGCCGGCGAGCAGCAGGACGGCCGCGTACGGCAGGAACGCGGCGGAGGTGGCCGCGGCGCTCCAGCCGCGCAGCTGCTGGAGGTAGAGCGAGAGCAGGACGAAGGTGAGGGCGGTCCCGGCGGCGGTGGCCATGACGGCGGTGAGCGCGGTGGCGCGGTGGCGGTCGGCGAGGAAGCCGGGCGGCAGCAGCGGGTCGGCGGTGCGGCGTTCGGCGGCGGCGAAGGCGAGCAGCAGCGCGAGTCCGGCGGCCAGCGGGCCGTACGTCCGGGGGCTGTGCCAGCCGTGCTCGGTGGACGCCACCAGGGAGTAACTCGCCGCGCAGACACCGGCGGTGGCGAGGGCGGCGCCGCGCAGGTCCAGCGCCGGGCGGGTGCCGGCGGGGGTGGCGGAGGGCAGGGCGGCGGAGCGGGCGAGGCCGGCCAGGGCGACCAGCACGGGCACCGCGAACAGCCAGCGCCAGGAGACCGCGGCGGCGACCGCCCCCGAGACCACGCTGCCGACGGTGGCGCCGAGCACCGACAGGCCGCCCCAGGTGGCCATCGCCCGCCGGTAGGCAGCCGGTTCGGGGTGCAGCACCCGTACCACCGCGACCGCCGCCGGGGCGGTGAGGGCGGCTCCCGCGCCCTGCGCGAAGCGGCTCGCCAGCAGGACGGGGTAGCCGGGCGCGAGGGCGCAGGCGATCGAGGCGGTGGCGAGCAGCACCAGGCCGACGCGGAGCACCGGGCGCCCGCCGTGGCGGTCCGTCAGTCTGCCGCCGAGCAGCAGCAGGGAGCTGAAGGAGAGCCCGTAGGCGGCGCTGAGCAGCAGCACCCCGGACGGGCCGAGCGCGAACTCCCGTGCCACCAGCGGCAGCGGGACGGTCAGGATCATGATCGTGAAGATCAGCACCGCCTGGACGAGGCCGAGCAGCGCGAAGTCGTACCGGCCGGTAGTGTCGCCGGTCATGCAAAACCCTCCCCCTATAAAGACCGTTCGGTCCAGAATGAGCCCAACAGGAGACACCGGTCCGAGCGGACCGGACGTCAGTCCAGCAGTGCCAGCGCCTGCTCGGCGGCGGCCCGCGCGCGGACCCCGCCGTCGGCGGTCTTGCCGACCACCCGGATGCCCTGGAGCAGCACCACCAGCATCCGGGCGAGCGCCCGCGGCTCCCGGCCGGCGGGCAGTTCGCCCTGGGCGGCGGCCCGCGCCAGGGCGGCGGTGAGCAGCGTCTCCAGGCGGTCGAGGCTCGCCTCGACCCGGCGGGACGCGTCCGGGTCGTGCGGGGCCAGCTCCACCGCCGTGTTGGTGACGAAGCAACCGCGCCGCCGCTCCTCCTCCCCCGTCACGGCGTATCCGCGGACCAGCTCCCGGACCATCGGCAGCGCCGGGCCCGGCCGGGACAGTTCGAGCAGCCGCGCCGAGTCGCTCTGCTCGCAGTAGCGCTCCAGCGCCCGCAGGTAGAGCTCGCGCTTGCTGCCGAAGGTCGCGTAGAGGCTGGCCCGGCCGATGCCCAGCCCATCGACCAGGTCGGCCATCGAGGTGGCCTCGAAGCCACGCTGCCAGAACAGCTCCAGGGCCGCCTGCAGCGCCGCGTCCGGGTCGAATTCCTTCGTTCGCGCCATGGTCGGAACGTTAGCCCTTTCTGGATCGACCGGTCAAGAAAGGGAAACTATTGGTCCAGACCTGATCTCTGACGGAGCATTGCCAATTGGACTAGACCACAGCTACCCTACCGCTTCCATCCACCTCCTTCCCCCACAGGAGGAGTTCCGCATGCCCGCACACCGACCCACCCACCCCCGGCAGACGGCGGACGCCGTCAGACCGCTCGTGCTGACGGCGTTCCGGATCGTCGTCGGCCTGCTCTTCGCCTGCCACGGCGCCGCCTCCGTCTTCGGACTGTTCGGCGGCGCCAAGGGCGGGGGCTCCCTCCCGCTCGGCCAGTGGCCCGGCTGGTGGGCCGCCCTAATCCAGCTGGTCGGCGGCGTCCTGGTGCTGCTCGGCGCCGGCACCAGGACGGCCGCCCTGCTCTGCTCCGGCTCGATGGCCTACGCCTACTTCACCGTCCACCAGGAGCGCGCGCTACTGCCGCTGCAGAACGGGGGCGAGGCCTCGGTGATGTTCTGCTGGTCCTTCCTGACCATCGCGGTGCTCGGCTCCGGCCCGTACGCGGTGGACCGCCTGCTCACCCGCCGGCCCCCGGCCGAGCCGGCCCCACCGGCGGTCCGGCCGACCTCGGCGGTCTGACCGGCGCCGGCGGTCCGCCGGGCCACGTCGGCCCGCCGGACCGCCGCACGTCGTCAGCTGTCCGCGGCCAGGTGGCGCTCGACCGAGGCGACCTTGGCGGTGAGGCCGTCGGTGACCCCGGCCCGGTCGTCGATCTTGATGACCGTGCTCACCCGGTTGCTGTGCGCCTTCACCGCCTCGATCGCCTCCCTGATCACCGGCATCACCTCGTCCCACTCCCCCTCGACGCTGGTGAACATCGCGTCCGTGCGGTTCGGCAGGCCACTGCGCCGGACCACCCGGACGGCGGCGGCCACCGCCTCCCCCACGTCCTCGCCGATCCCCAGCGGGGTCACCGAAAAGGCTGCGATCACGGCTCTGCGCTCCTCGTACGTCGACGGCACTGGTCGCCGGTCCGGGGGGGGCCCGCCCGGGCGCCCCCCCCCCGCCCGGGTTCCTACTTGCGGCGCAGGCGC
>NZ_JBEZUT010000591.1:0-2740 GCF_040636595.1 Kitasatospora sp. NPDC036755 | reverse complement strand
CCGGGGAACCGGCCCGCCCGACGCGCCCGGTCCGGTGGGGGCTCAGCGGTGCCGGGTGTGGACGGAGGCGTGGGCGAGGTCCTCGGCGAGGGTGGGGGAGGGCTGGGGGATCTCGCCGTGGTCCTCGTCGTCGGAGTCGACGGGGAGCTGGTGGACGACCGCGGCCACCCGGGCGGGCAGGCGCAGGGTCAGGCCGTCGTGGCAGGCGGCCAGGGTGTCGGCCCAGACCTCGGGCGGCAGCGGGCGCCCCGGCCAGGGGGCGGCCGGGCGCCGGGGCTCGGCCGCCAGCCGGTCGGCCTGGCTGCGCCAGTAGTCGGAGTCGCGGAACTCGCCGCGGCTGGCGTGCAGGAAGGACAGGCAGCTCGCGGCGGTCGGGCTGCCGCCGCCGGCGGCGAACTGCAGCCAGAACTGGCAGCCGTCCTCGTGCCCGGTCAGGTGGAGCAGCGCGGCCAGCACGAGCGCGCCGCCGGGGTGGATGTGCTGCCGGTTGCCGGTCAGGGCCTTCAGCGAGTCGGCGGCCTCCGGCTGGGCGATGATCAGGGTGGCGGCGAGGTCGAGTTCGTGGCGGGCCTGGAGGTGTTCGGCGCCCAGGGGGGAGCGGGCGCGGACGAGCCGGCGCAGGTCGGGGACGGACACGCCGTCGGGCAGCGGGACCGGTCGGTCGGGTTCGGCGTCGTACCGGTCGTCCCAGTCCAAGGGAGCGGCTGCCCGGCGGTCGTGTCCCCGTGTCACTGCATGTCCCCCATGGTGGTGTCGGCGCCGAGGAGCCGGCGCAGCTTGGCCAGGGCCTGGCTGGTGGTGGTGCGGGCGTTGGTCTCGGAGATCCCCAGGTAGGCGGAGATCGTCGGGTAGTCGATGTCCAGCATGTAGCGCAGGACGATCAGGTCGTAGGGGCGATCGGGCAGCCGCAGGATCGCCTTGTAGAGCTCCTCGTAGTCGTTGTCGAGGTTCTCCAGGCTGACACGGGCCTGGAGCTGGGCGTTTCGGATGGCGACCTTCCAGAGTGGAGGGACCTCCCGGGGCGGGGCCTGGCCTGCGCCCAACTCCCGTTCGGCGATGCAGCTCTTGGCGATCCTCCAGGCATGGGCCTCGGCGTCGGGCTGCCGCAGGATGCCGTGCCAGTGCAGCCGCAGTTCCCGGTGGATGGTGCGCACCGTCCGCTCGACGAGCTCCGGGTCGTGCAGCCGAGCCTCGGCCATCCCGCGCCAGGTCGCCTCGTGGGTCTCGCAGAAGCCCCGGTAGGACACCGCATGAGTGGGTTCTGCCAGTGCCCAGTCGTCGTCGCTGGTCAATGATCCTCCTCGTCGTCCCTGGGGACGACGTCCGGCCGGCCCCGGGTCGGGAACGGTTGGGGTGGGGTGGAGAACGGCCGTCCTCCGTGCATCCATCCAATCGCCCCGGGGTGACCAATGTGAAGGCAATCACAAAAAGGCTTATACGACCTGACAATTGACGATAAGTTAGCTGATGATCTGTCATGTTCGATCGCAAACCATCCACCCCGGGAGCCGGGCCGGTGCTTGATTGCCCGCGACGGGGTGTGGGCATAGTGAACGATGGTCCGCGCCAGGGGTTCGCCACCCCCCGTCACGGGGTCGGCGGCGCGCGCCGGTCCGCGGGCCCGACGACACCGCCGACGCAGGGGGAAACCGCATGGCAGCAGAACAGCACGACGACGCCGTCGCTCCGCCGGAGGCCGAGGTCAACCTCGCCATCCACCGTCCGCACTCGGCGCGAATCTACGACTACTTCCTGGACGGCACGACCAACTTCCCGGCCGACCGGGAAGCCGCCGGGCACGCCCTCGCCGTCTTCCCGCAGGCCCCGGCCGCGGCCCGCGCCAACCGGGCGTTCATGCACCGCGCCACCCGGGCGCTCGCCCAGAGCGGCGTCACCCAGTTCCTCGACATCGGCACCGGCATCCCGACGTCGCCCAACCTCCACGAGGTCGCCCAGCGGATAGAGCCGCGGGCCAGGATCGTCTACGCCGACAACGACCCGATCGTCCTCACCCACGCCCAGGCCCTCCTGCGCAGCAGCCCCGAGGGGCGCACCGCGTACGTCCAGGCCGACGTCCGCGACCCCGGCGCCCTGCTGGACAGGGTGCGCGCCACGGACGTGCTCGACTTCAGCCGGCCGATCGCGCTCAGCCTCGTCGCCCTGCTCCACTTCGTCCCCGACGGCGCCCACGAGATCGCCGCCACCCTCAAGGGCGCGCTGTCGGCCCGCGGCTCCGCCCTGGTGATCAGCCACTTCACCCCCGACTACGCTCCCCAGTACGCGGCCGGCATCGAAAAGGTCTACCGCGACAACGGCAACCCGGTCCGCGCCCGCCCCCGTCACGAGTTTGCCGATTTCTTCACCGGCTGGGACCTCCTCGACCCCGGCATCACCTCCACCCCGCGCTGGCGCCCCGAGCCGGACACCAAGCCGGTCACCGATGCCGAGGCGTCCTGCCTCGCCGCCGTGGCCGTCCGCCCGTGACCAGCCGCTGAAACCAGTCTGGCAGGCGGCCGCCCCCGATGTGAAAAGCCGCCGTGAGGAATTCCCGCCGACGAACTCCCGGCCGGCGGAGGCGCGTTGGCCGGCCCGGGGCGGCGGATCCGTGCGGCGGTGCGCGCCGGCCGAGCCGCGGTGACACCTCCCCGGGCCGCCCGGCGGGCCGGTCCGCGTCGAACGCCGGCCGGTCTGCCGGGCGCCGCGCCCGTCGAGGCCCCGGCCCGCCCCGCCGGGGAGCCGG
>NZ_JBEZUT010000590.1:0-2754 GCF_040636595.1 Kitasatospora sp. NPDC036755 | reverse complement strand
TGTACTCCGAGCACCTCTACTGCCCGTACGACGACGTGTCGTTCGAGGAGCTGGAGCCGCGCTCGTTCTCCTTCAACTCGCCGTTCGGCGCCCGCGCCCTGCTGACGGCGCGCGCGGCGGAGCTCGTCCTGGTCGAGTGCGCCGACGTCGCCGACCCGGACGACCTCGACACCCCCGCCGACCTGGCCCGCTGGTCCGCCGGGTGAACGCCCCGGCCAGGCCGGGCGGGCATCCCCCTCCAGGGGGATTCCGCCCCTACCCGGGTGGGCAGGACTCCCTGATCCGTCCCTGAGGATTGCCCCATTCCGCGTCCGGCGCCGGACATTTCGGGGAGCATGGGATACGTCCCACCACCCGACACCGACGGACGGAGCCCGCGATGGCAGGACTGCCCGACGACTTCACCGGACACGACCCCACACGACCGGGGCCGGGCGGTGGCGCCCGGGCCATCCGCTGCCCCGCCTGCCGCCGCGAGCACCTCTACGAACCGCCCTCCCTGCCCTGCCCGTGCGGCGCCTCCCTCAAGGTGCCGCTGCTGCGCGGCGGGGTGCCGGTACAGGTGCGGTTCCGCTCCTGGGAGGACTCCTGGCTGAGCATGCGCTGCCCGCACTGCGGCCGCTCCGACCAGTGGCCGCAGCCCGAGTTCACCTGCAACTGCGGCGCCACCGTCCGGCTGCCGGTGGACCGCGCCACCCGGCTGGGCGGCGGCACCGCCGCCCCGCTCGCCGCCCCCGGCCCGCAGCCCGCCCGCCCGTACCCGGCTCACCCGGCCCACCCGGTGAACGCGCCCGCCCCGGTCCCGCCCGCCCCGCCGGCGGCCGGCCGGCCCCGCCCGTTCCGCCACCGCGCGCCGTTCCGCCCGCACCCGGTGCGCACCTCGCAGGACGCGGTGTTCACCGCCGCCCGCTACCTGGAGTGGCTGGGCTTCGACGACCTGGAGCTGACCGAGGCCCAGGAGCGCGACGGGGTCACCCTGTTGGGCGGCCGGATGGTCGCCCAGGTGGACACCTGGACCGAGCCGGCCGACGTGAAGTCGGTCGAGTGCCTCTGGCTGCAGACCCTGCACGCCGAGGAGATGGCCGCCGCGATGTTCACCCTCGCGGGTTATTCGCACCAGGCCACCGTGCGCGGCGAACAGTTGCTGGTCGCCCTGTTCAGCCTGGACCTGGCGGGTGTTCCGCAGCCCGCGAACGGTGCCGCCGAGGCCCTGATGGAGACCGGCTGGACCTCCTGACCCGCCCGGCCGTCCCGCCCCGCCTCCTCTAGATCATTTCTCCGGCAAAAGCAACAACCTTCGCTCGTGATCTGGTGCACAAGCTCACCCCCGTGTTGAATTGCGGCCACAGCGCGGGCCTTTCGCCCTGTCGTCGTCATGCGTACGGGTCGTGGCGACAGGGCCTCAGGGGCAGGTCCGCGCCCTTGCCGGATGGCGCACACAAGGAGGTGGCGTTGTCGGAGCACGGATGGGACCCGAGCAACCCGGGCGGGCGGGGGCGGGCGCCGGCGGAGGAACCGGGTGACACCGTGTGGCGGCTGAGGTCCCGGGGGTGCTGGCAGGAGGCGGCCGAACTGCTGCGACCGGTCGCCGAACACGACCCGGACACGGCCCTGGCGCGGGCCGAACTCCTCATCGAGCAGTGCCTGTTCACGGCCGCGTACTGGACCCAGGCGGAGCAGGCACTGCGCCTGGCGGAGGCACTGGCCGCCGGCACCGAGCAGCGCGCGGCCGCCGCCTGCGCCCGCGGCTTCCTCGCGTACGTGGCGAGCGTGCTCGGCCCGCGGGACCGGCTGGACGAGGCTCAGGCCGCGCTCGGCCGCACCTCGGCCCTGCTGCCGCCGGACGCCCCGGGCCGCCCGCTGCTGGACTTCCGGCGCGGGCTGGTCGCCGAGAACCTGCTGCGCGACCGCAGTGCCGCCTGGATCGCCTACCGCCGGGCGCACGAGGGCGCCGGCGAGCGCGGGGACGAGCTGCTGCGCTCGTACACCTGGCGGCACCTGGCCGCGCTGGCGCTGTCGCGCGGGGACCGCGGCAACGCCCGGGAGGGCTTCGACGCCTCGCTGCGGCTGCGCGAGCAACTCGGCTTCACGGTGGGGGTGGCACCGGCGCTCGCGGCGCTCGCCGAGGTGTCCGAGCCGGCCGAGGCCGCGCGGCTGCGGGCCGAGGCGGCCCGGCTGGTGGCCGCCCTGGGCGGGGTGCCGGTCTGGCTCGCGCGCCAGCTGGGCGCCGCACGCGCGCCGGGGCCTCCCCCGGACGGGCGCATCACGAGCGAGACCCGGGGGTCGATCAGCTAAGGTGAGGCTAACCTGGCCGGGGGGAGCAGTACCCCGGCCAGGTCAGCCTTGCCGTTCCCCGGGCACCGCCATGCCCCGGCCCGGCCGCGCCCGGCACACCACCACCGCCGGGCACCGCCGGGCGGACCATGGGCGCCCCGGTCGACCCGATGGGGCCGCCCATGAGCGCGAGCAGCACCCGGCCCGGCCCCCGGCCGCACGCCCCCCGCACCACCGGGGCGCGCACTCCCGTCCCCGCGCCCACAGCCGCGGCCCCGGGCGCCCCCTCGTACCACCGGCTGTCCGGCCTCACCCCCGTCCTGACGGTGCGCTGCGCCCCACCCCGGCGCGGCGACGGCTGGCTGCCCGCCGCCGACCTCGCCACCCTCCCGCTCGCCGTCTCCTTCGCATACCTCCTTCCCGTCGACGCCGCCCCGGCGGCCATGAACCTGAGCCTGCCGGTGATCGCCGCTCCGCTGC
>NZ_JBEZUT010000589.1:0-2811 GCF_040636595.1 Kitasatospora sp. NPDC036755 | reverse complement strand
GCCGGTGGTGATGATCCAGGCCCCGGAGCTCATGGAGTTGCCGTCGACGGCGAGGCACCAGTGACGCCAGTTGTCCTGGAAGACCACCGTTTCCGCACCCTCACCGAGGCGTTCGGCAGGGAGAACGTCCACGTCGAGCTGATCGACCAGTGGCTGCCCGGCGACGACCGGCGCAACGACGCCCTCGCCGCCCTCGCGGCGAAGGCGGGACTGCCCGTCGTCGCCTCCACCAACGCCCACCACGCCGGCCCCGCCCAGGGCCGCCTCGCCCAGAGCCTCGCCGCGCTGCACGAGCGCCGCACCCTCCAGGAAGCGGTCGGCTGGACCGGTGCGGCCGGCACCGCGCACCTGCGCTCGGGCCGCGAGATGGCCGGGCGGCTGGCCCGCTTCCCCGGGGTGCAGCGGGCCACCGTCGAACTCGGCCGGGCCTGCGCCTTCGACTTCGCCCGGCTGGACCCGGAGCTGCCCGGTTTCCCCGTCCCCGCGGGCGAGACCGAGATCAGCCATCTGCGCGCCCTGGTCGCGGCCGGCGGCCCGGCCCGCTTCGGCCCCCGCAACGCCGCCGCCCGCCGCCAGCTCGCCAAGGAACTGGACGTGATCGAGGACCTCGACCTGGCCGGCTACTTCCTGATCGTGCACGACATCGTGGACTTCTGCCGCCGCCGGGACATCTGGTGCCAGGGCCGCGGCTCGGCCGCCAACTCGGCGGTCTGCTACGCCCTGGGGATCACCGCCGTCGACCCGATCCACTACAAGCTGCTGTTCGAACGCTTCCTCTCCACCGCCCGGGACGGTCCGCCCGACATCGACCTGGACATCGAGAACCGCCGCCGCGAGGAGGTCATCCAGTACGTCTACGGCCGCTACGGGCGCGAGCACGCCGCCCAGGTCGCCAACGTGATCACCTACCGGCCCCGGCTGGCGATCCGCGACGCCGCCCGGGTGCTCGGCTACCCGCAGGGGCAGGTGGACGCGTTCAGCCGGCAGACCGACTTCCGCTCCGCCCCCGGCGCGGACGCCGTCATCCCGGCCGACGTGCTCTCGCTCGCCACCCAGCTCCACGGCCTGCCCCGCCACCTGGGCATCCACTCGGGCGGCATGGTGCTCACCCGGGAGCCGATCGGCGAGATCTGCCCCACCGAGTGGGCCCGGATGCCGGGGCGTTCCGTGCTCCAGTGGGACAAGGAGTCCACCGCGGGCGCCGGGCTGGTGAAGATCGACCTGCTCGGCCTCGGCATGCTCGCCGCCCTGCACGACGCCTGCGACCTGGTCGCCGAGCACCACGGTCTGCGCTACGACCTGGCGACCATCCCGGACGGCGACGCGGGCGTGTACGCGATGCTGCGCCGGGCCGACACCGTCGGGGTGTTCCAGGTCGAGTCCCGGGCGCAGATGGCGACCCTGCCCCGGCTCAAGCCGGACCACTTCTACGACCTGGTGGTCGAGGTCGCGCTGATCCGCCCCGGCCCGATCCAGGGCGGCTCCGTCCACCCGTACCTGCGCCGCCGGGCCGGGGCGGAGCCGCCGGACTGTCCCCACCCGCTGATGGAGAACGCCCTCGGCAAGACCCTCGGGGTGCCGCTGTTCCAGGAGCAGATGATGCAACTCGCCATCGACTGCGCCGGGTTCACCCCCGCGGAGGCCGACCGGCTGCGCCAGGCGATGGGCGCCAAGCGCTCGCACGAGCGGGTCGCCCGGCTGCGCGAGCGGCTGCTCACCGGGATGGCCGAGCGCGGCATCCCGCCCGAGGTGGCCGAGGACGTCTACGGCAAGATCGAGGCCTTCTCCAGCTACGGCTTCCCGGAGAGCCACGCGATCAGCTTCGCCTACCTGGTGTACGCCAGCGCCTGGCTCAAGCACCACTTCCCGGCGGCCTTCACCTGCGCCCTGCTGGCCAACCAGCCGATGGGCTTCTACTCGCCGCTCAGCCTGGTCGCGGACGTCCGGCGGCACGGCGTGCGGGTGCGCGGGGTGGACGTCAACGCCAGCGGGGCGCGGCCCACCCTGGAGCCGTACCGGGGGCCGACCCCGAAGCCGCCGCTGACCGCGGGGCGCCCGCAGCCGGCGATCCGGCTCGGCCTGGAGACGGTGCGCGGCATCGGCACCCCGCAGGCCGAGGCGATCGTGGCCGGGCAGCCGTACGCCGGCCTGGAGGACTTCGCCCGCCGCACCGGCCTGCCCGGGCCCGCCCTGGAGGCGCTGGCGACGGCCGGAGCCTTCGACCGCTTCGGACTGACGCGGCGTCAGGCACTGTGGGCGGCGGGGGCGTTCGCCGGGATCTCGGCCGAGCTGATCCCCGGCACCACCCCCGGTACCGAGGCGCCGGAGCTGCCCGGCATGAGCCCCGTCGAGGAGACCATCGCCGACCTGTGGGCCACCGGCACCTCCGCCACCAGCCACCCGCTCCAGCACCTGCGCGACCGGCTGGAGCGCGGCGGCGCCCTCAGTGCCGCCCGACTCCCGGACGTGCCACCGGGAACGGAGGTGGTGGTCGGCGGCCTGGTGACCCACCGGCAGCGGCCGCCGACGGCCGGCGGGGTGCTCTTCCTCAGCCTGGAGGACGAGACCGGGCTGATCAACGTGATCTGCAACCGCCCGGTCTGGGAGTCCCAGCGCCGCACCGCCCTGGACCGTGCCGGACTGCTGGTCCACGGCCGCATCGAGCGCGACCGGGGCGCCACCAACCTGATCGCCACCCGGCTCACCCCGCTCCGGATCGGCCTCTGACCCGAATCCGCAGGTAGTGGCCGGCGGCCAGTCAGTTGATCTCTGTGCTGGCCGTTGGCGCCGTTGTGGTGTGGCCGGGTAGGC
>NZ_JBEZUT010000588.1:0-2824 GCF_040636595.1 Kitasatospora sp. NPDC036755 | reverse complement strand
GATGGTGCCGCCGGCGGACTGGACGAAGCTGTAGACGCCGATCGCCTTGGCCCGCTCCTTGGGCTCGGTGAACATCGTCACGATCATGGCGAGGGCTCCGCTGTGGCGTCGTTCTCATCGGGCACCGATCCGTCGGCGATCCGCTCGGCGGCCGCGGCGGCGGCCCGGCCTGCCCGGGGGCCGGGGGCGTCGTCCGACGCGCGGGCGGTACTGGGGATCTGGCGGACCTGATCGGGCCCGCGCGTGGTCGGACCCGCCCGGGGAGTCGCCCCGGCGTCGCGGCCCGTCACGCGTCCCGATCCCCCGATCCGTCCGACCGTGCGGCCCGGTCTCCGGAGCCGCCGTAGGAGACCCGCATGACCTCCGCCGTAACGCTCACCGCGCCCTCCCCCGGCACCCTCTCGCCCGCTCAGCTGCTGTCCGCGCCCGGCCCCGCGCACACCCCGGCCGACCTGGTCGGCGACACTCCGGTGCTGTGGGTGGGCGAGCCGTTCACCCGCGCGGGGCACGGCTTCTGGGCCAAGCTCGAAGGCCGC
This sequence comes from Kitasatospora sp. NPDC036755, assembly GCF_040636595.1. Lineage (NCBI taxonomy): Bacteria > Bacillati > Actinomycetota > Actinomycetes > Kitasatosporales > Streptomycetaceae > Kitasatospora > Kitasatospora sp. NPDC036755. The sequence goes on along the minus strand of NZ_JBEZUT010000588.1, from coordinate 2,288 downwards.
AACCCGGGCGGCATCAAGGACCGCACGGCCCTCCACATGGTGCGGGCCGCGCGCGACCGCGGCGACCTCCGGCCCGGCGCCCGGATCGTCGAGTCCACTTCCGGCACGCTCGGCCTCGGCCTGGCGCTGGCCGGCGTGACGTACGGGCATCCGATCACGGTGGTCACCGATCCCGGCATCGAACCGCTGATGGCCGGCCTGCTGCGCGCCTACGGCGCCGAGGTCGACGTGGTCGAGCGCCCCCACCCCACCGGCGGCTGGCAGCGCTCCCGCCGCGAGCGCGTCGAACAGCTGCTGTCCCGCACGCCCGGCGCGTGGTGCCCGGACCAGTACGGAAACCCGGACAACGTCGCCGCCTACCGGCCACTGGCGCTCGAACTGATCGCCCAGCTCGGCCGGATCGACACGCTCGTGGTCAGCGTCGGCACCGGCGGCCACTCGGCGGGCACGGCCCGGGTGCTGCGCGAGTTCTTCCCCCGCCTGCGGGTGGTCGGGGTCGACACCACCGGCTCCACGATCTTCGGCCAGCCGGACGCGCCGCGCCTCATGCGCGGCCTGGGCAGCAGCGTCCACCCGCGCAACGTCCACTACGAGCTCTTCGACGAGGTGCACTGGGTGAGCGCGGCGGACGCCGTATGGGCGGTCCGCGCACTGGCCCGGTGCCGGTACGCCACCGGCGGCTGGAGCGTGGGCGCGGTCGCCCTGGTGGCCCGTTGGCTCGCGGACACCCTGCCCGCCGGTCGGCGCATCGCCACGGTCTTCCCCGACGGCCCCCAGCGCTACGTCGGAACCGTCTTCGACGACGACTACTGCCGGGCCCACGGGCTGCTCGGGCACCGGCCGCCCGAGCAGCCGGAGGAGATCGGCCACCCGTACGAGCGCACGGTCACCCGCTGGACGCGCTGCACCACCGTCGTCGATCCGCTGGCCCCCACGGACGGCACCCGCCACCTCCCCCGGACGGCGGCCCGATGACCTCCCTGTGGCGCCAGACCCGCTCCTTCCCGGCCCCCGCCCGCCTGCTGATGGCCAACCAGTTCGCCATCAATCTCGCCTTCTACATGCTGATGCCGTACCTCGCCGCGCACCTGGCCGGCGAACTCGGCCTCGCCGCGTGGGCGGTCGGCCTGGTCCTGGGCGTGCGCAACCTCTCCCAGCAGGGCATGTTCCTCATCGGCGGCACCATCGCCGACCGCTACGGCTACAAGGCCCCGATCATCGCCGGCTGCCTGCTGCGGACCGGGGGCTTCGCGCTCCTCGGCTGGGTCGGCACACTGCCGGCGCTGATCGTGGCCTCCGCCGCGACCGGGTTCGCCGGCGCCCTGTTCAACCCGGCCGTGCGCGCCTACCTGGCGGCCGAGGCGGGCGAGCGCAGGGTGGACGCCTTCGCCGTCTTCAACGTCTACTACCAGGCCGGAATGCTGCTCGGCCCCCTGGTCGGCCTGGCCCTGCTGGCAGCCGACTTCAGCGCGGTGTGCACGGCGGCGGCGGCGATCTTCGCGCTGCTGACGGCCCTGCAGAGCAGGGCGCTGCCGGCCCGCCGCGCACCGGCGGACGGCCCGGCTCCGGACGGGGCGACCGGCACGACGGGTGTCCGGGCCCAGTGGCGCACCGTCGCGGCCAACCGCCCGTTCCTGCTGTTCTCCCTGGCGATGACCGGCTCCTACGTCCTCGGCTACCAGGTGTACCTGGCGCTGCCGCTGGCCGCGGGCGAGGCCCTGGGCGGCGCGGCGGACGGTCTGACCGGAGGCCTGTTCGTCGTCTCGGCCCTGGTGGCCGTAGCCGGGCAGCTGCGGCTGACGCGGTGGGCGAAGCGGCGGTGGACCCCGCAACAGGCCCTGGTACGGGGTCTGTCGGCGATGGGCGCGGCGTTCGTCCCGCTCGCGGCCGCCGCGGCGGCGACGCCGGGCACGCGCCGGGTCGCGCTGGCCGGTGCCCTGCTGTTGGCGGTGGCCCTGCTGGCCGCCGGCGGTGCGGTGGTCTACCCGTTCGAGATGGACACCGTGGTCGTCCTCTCGGGTGACCGCCTGGTCGCGACCCACTACGGCTTCCACAACACCGTCACCGGGCTGGGGATCACCCTGGGCAACCTGGCCGTCGGCGCGCTGTGGGACGCCGCACGGGCACACCACCTGCTGTGGCCGGCCTGGCTGGGGCTTGCGGCGACCGGAGCCGCGTGCGCGGCCTCGGTGGGCGCGCTGGCCCGCGGCGGCCTCCTGGGTACGGCACCGGTGCGCGCTCCGGCGCCGGCCTGACGGTGGCGGCCGAGGCCGTCGGCCCGCAGCCCG
>NZ_JBEZUT010000587.1:0-2846 GCF_040636595.1 Kitasatospora sp. NPDC036755 | reverse complement strand
CCTCGCCGCCCACGGCGGGGCCGGCGTCCAGCACCTGGCCTTCAGCACCCGCGACATCGCCGGGGCCGTCCGGACCGCCCGGGAGCGGGGCGTGGTGCCCGCGCCGAACGGCAGGAAGGACGGCCGTCCGGTGCTGCCGCCGTCCTGCCAGCGCTCGGGCCGGAAGCTCGTCGGCTCCGGGTAGCGCACCGGGTCGCGGTGCAGCGCGGTCAGGCTGTACAGCAGCTCGGTGCCGGCCGGGACGCGGTACGGGCCCAGCTCGACCGGCACCTGGGCGGTGCGCATCAGGAAGGCGTTCGGCGCGTGCAGCCGCACCACCTCCTGGGTGACGGCCCGGGTGTACGTGAGCCGGGCGAGCGCCTCCGGGGTGGGGACGGTGCCCGCGGGCAGGTGCTCGTCCAGCTCGGTGAGGATCCGGGACTCCACCTCGGGGCGGCGCAGCAGCTCGTCCAGCAGCCAGGTGAGCGTGGTGGAGACGGTCTCGGTGCCCGCGCCGAACATGGTGATCGCCTCGGAGCGGACGTCGGCCTCGGTGAGCGGGCAGCCGGTGGCCGGGTCGGTCGCGGCGCGCAGCAGGTCGGGCAGGGTGCGCCGGGCCTCCCCGCCCGGTTCGGTCGCGGCGCGGCCGCCGACGGCCTTGTCGACCACCCGGTTGAGCACCCGCACCGCGTCGTCGAAGCGCCGGTTGACGGGCAGCGGCAGCCGGGCGAGCGCCGGATTCGGGTAGAGGGACTGGACGATCTGGCCCTTCACCAGGTCCGGCAGCGCCCGGTGGAAGGCGACGGTGGCCTCCTCGCAGAGCCGGGCGTCGAACAGCGAGCGGGTGACGATCTCCAGTGCGAGGTGGTTCATCTCCTTCGCCACGTCGAGGACCTGCCCGGTGTGCCAGCGTTCGATCCGCTCCTCGGTGACCTGCTGCATCACGGCCAGGTACTCGCCCATCCGGTCCGGCCCGAAGGCCGGCTGGATGATCCGGCGGCGGTCCCGGTGGGCCTGGCCCTCGGACATCAGCAGGCCGTCGCCGAAGGCCGTCTTGAGGGTGTCCTGGACGGCGCCGCGCGGGCAGTCGTGCGCCAGTGCGACGAGCAGCGTGTGGACCAGCCGGGCGTCGGTGACCACGCAGACGGTGCGCGGGCCGAGGCGGATGCGGACCACCCCGCCGTGGCGGGAGAGCGAGCCGAGGAAGCCGAGCGGGTCGCGCAGCAGGGCGCCGGCGTGCCCGAGGCCGGGCAGGGCGCCGGGGGCCAGTGGCGGGACGGCGGCGCGGGTCAGCGGGGAGGGGCCGGGTGCGGTTCTCGGGGGGACGATCAGCTTCCGGGTTTCGGTCAGCAGGGACATGACACTACCTCTCGTCGGAATGGTTGGCGCGAAGGTGCCCGGCGGCATCGGCGGGCCGAGCGGGAGTCGGGGGACCGTTCGGCGCGGACCCCGCGCGCGCCCCCGGCGGGAGGGCGCACGTTGGGCAAACGCGCCGGTTTCCCGAGCGTTGCGCCGAATGTGCGGGGATCACTCCAACGGCCGAGTGGATCGACCCTTTCGTGCGTGCTCGAAGCTCCGTGTTGACCTGCGCGGATGCGTCCGTACGGGTGGTCCGCGGCCTGTCGGCGGGGCAGGGTCTTTGGACCCTCGCCGCACGGGCGTGCGAAGGACAGCATGGATGCGAAGAAGGAGGAACCTGATGACCCGTCTGCGCCACCGGCCGGCCCTCGACGTCCGGGTGGAGATCCGCGGCGAGCTGCCGCGCGAGGACGCCGAGTACGCCCGGGCCCGGGCACTGGCCACCGCCACCGCGCTCGGCCCCGACGCCCACGCGCTGCGGCTGCGGCTGACCCGCTCGCGGAACCGGTCGGTGACCCGGCCCGCGCTGGCCCAGGCGGACGTCGAGCTGGCGGATGTCGGACCGGTCCGGGTGCAGCTGGCCACCGGCACCGAGCGGGAGTCGGTCGACCTCGTGCTCGGCACGCTCGCCGGCCGGGCCGTCCGACTGCGCGAGCAGGGCGACATCGGCTACGCCGTCGCGTACGAGAGCGCCTACCGCCCGCAGTTCGCCGACCGCCCGCTCGCCCAGCGGCGGATAGCCCGGCACAAGGCGGTCCGGCCGGCCCGCCGCGGCCCCGACCAGGCCGCGCTCGAACTGCTCGCCCTCGACCGGCGGTTCCACCTCTTCGTGGACGCCGGGACCGGCCGGGACACCGTGATCCACCGCTGCTCGCCGAGCGGTGCGGCGGAACTGTGCGTCGCCGGCACCGGGGCGATGCCCCGGCTCGACCTGGCCGAGGCGGCCCGCCGGCTCTGGCTCACCGGCCGCCCGTTCGTCGGCTGGACCGACCCCGGCGACCACCGGGCCCGGGTGCTCTACCGCCGCTTCGACGGCCACTACGGCCTGATAGTGCCGGTATCGGACGGCCGGATCGGGGCAGGAACCCTGTCGGCACAGGACTGACACCGCGACGCGACGACCACACCACGAACTCTCCACGACAGGGGCCGGGACCATGGACTGCGACGAGGTCATGCTGACCGTCCGGATCACCGCGACCGAGCGCGCGCTGCTGCGCGACCTCGCGCGCGGGCACGGCGGCGACGTCTCCGAGGTGGCCGTGGACGGGCTGCTGGAGGTCATCCCCGCACTGCACGACGACGCCTGCGTCCTGCCGCTGCTGCGGGTTCTGGCCAGGCCGGCGCCGTTCGCGCTCACCCTGTGGCTGCCCGCCCCGGTCGCGGACCTGCTGCCGCTGCTCGGTGAGCGGCTCGTGCGCACCGGCGGCCCCGCGGCGGGGCCGGCCAGCGCCGCGCTCTCGGCGGCCCTGCGGCTCTGGCTCGCCGGGGACCGCGGCGCCCTGGCG
>NZ_JBEZUT010000586.1:0-2860 GCF_040636595.1 Kitasatospora sp. NPDC036755 | reverse complement strand
CGCCCTCGCGGCCGCGCAGCTGCTGCATGGTGGCGGTGCTGACGTCCTCGCCGGGGAATCGCATGCGGTACATGTTCCGTGCGACGCCGAGGCGCTCCTTCGTCCGGCTGACCAGCCAGGCCTGCCGGTTGAGGAGTCCCGCACCGCGGCTGGGGCCGAGGCCGGCCGCGTACATGCGCACGCCCTGCTCGCCGACCCAGCACATGGTGGTGCCGGAGTCGGCGAGCAGGTTGACGGCGCCGTGGGTGATGCGGGTGCCCGGGCCGAGCAGCATCACGGCGACCATGGCGGCGGGGACGCGGACGGTCTCGCGCTTGTTGATGACGACGACGGCGTTCTCGTCGCGGTCGATGTGGCTGCGTTCGACGTAGACGCTGGAGACGCGGTCTGCGAGGCGGTGCAGGTCGTGGGGGTGGGCTTTCCACCAGATGTCGGCCATCGGTCAGCGCGCTCCGGCGGGCAGTGGGGCGAGGGTGAGCAGGCCGCATCCGTAGGCCTTGGAGGGACCAATGCCACCGAGGAGCGCGGCCTGCAACAGCCCCGGGTCGCTGATGCGCAGACGGCCCTCGAACGTGGCGGTGGTGAGCGTGACCGGGGTGCGGGTGCCGGGCTTGGTGAAGGTGGTGCGGCTGCGGTCGGTGATCCTCACCTCCCGGGCCGGTCCCGTATCGGACGAGGCAACGGAGACCGCCGGTTCGAGGCCCGGCGCGGGGTCGTCGGTGCGCGCCACGGGGATGGTGAAGCCCCAGCGGTCGGTACGTTCCAGGAACCAGGTGAGCTGCTGGGCCGCGGTGCGGTGGGCCATGCGGTAGGAGCGGTGATGGAGTTCGGCGGCGGTCTTGGCGCGGTGCGGGTCGGCTTTGTCGGGCCTGGAGGTGTTCTGGACGGGGCTGGCCTTGAGCCGGAAGGAGAACTCACGGCCGGTGGCGAGCTGGCCGAGCAGCGGACTGTAGTCGCGGACCGCGTAGTGCTCGCCTTCGGCGTCGGGCCATCCGGCCTGTTCGACGATGTGGGTCCAGTCCGGCTTGGAGGGGGTGAGGGCCAGCAGCACGGGGCGGCGCGGGTGGTCGGCGTCCAGGCGCCACAGGATCCGGTCGCCAGGGGCGACGTCGGGGACTCCGGCGGTGACGGCTCCGTGCAGGGCGCGGGGGTTGGCGAGAAGGGTACGGCTGGCCGCGCGCAGGGGGTTGATGCGCACACGGGAGAGGTAGGTCATCGAGTCACCAGCCCAACAGGGCGAACGGGTCGTGGCCGACGGCCGCCGAGGCCGGTTCGCCGGTCGTGGCGGACGGGTCGAGGCCGGTGGGGACGTCGAGCCAGGTGTGGCGGATCCGCCGGGTGGAGAACCTGCGGTTGCGGGGGTCGAAGGAACGCGGGACGTCCTGGAGGGTGTCGTCGCCCGACGGGTCGTCGAAGGTCGCGGCCAGGTCGATCCGGTGCGGGGAGAACGGTGCCGGGCCCCGTTCGGCCCGCCGACGGTAGGCGGCCTTGGCAGCCTTCCCCGCCTGCCAGGGCTCGTCGGCCAGGATGTCCTCCAGGGTCCCGTCGCGCACCGCGCCGAGGGCGATCGGCTGGGTGGGCACGCAGGAACGCCGGCCGAGGGCGAGCGGGAAGGCGGGGCGGCGGATCGCCTCGGCGAGCACCTCGACGAGAGCGGCCGAGCCCTGGACGGCGGCGACGAACACCGCGTCCTGAAGGTAGTAGCGGTGGGTGACGTGGGTGTCCTTGGCCGGGGAGGTCGGCTTCTGGACGCCCTTGGCGTTGACGCCGGCCTGCGGCAGCGGCCGTCCCCGGTAGTCGCTGACGGTGTGGTAGTCGCGCAGCAGGGTGCCGGGCTGGTCGATGCGCACGCCCAGGCGCAGGCCGACCAGGTCGGTGAGGTCCGCTTCGCGGGGCCGGCCCGCGGCCGCGGCGAGCAGGCCGACGACACCGGACTTGGTCGGCTGGGGTCGGCTGTCACGGCGGTTGAACGCGCTGCGGTCGCCCCAGGACTGGAGCGGACCTGCCAGCCGCAATACGAGGACCGCCTGAGCCTCATCCTGCGACCCGGAGGTCGGGGACGGTACGGGGGTGGGCTCGGCGGGCATCAGTTGTCGCTCACCCGCTCGGTGAGGGCGGTCCGCAGGCCGTCGCGCAGTTCGGGGAAGGTGCGGTTCGCGCCGAAGGCCTCCGCCAGCCGCTGCCCGGTCTCGTCGGCACCGAGGGTGTGGCAGATGCCGACGTACAGCGGGCTGTCACCCCACTGCTCGGTGGCGGTGGCGAACTCCCCTGCGAGTCGGCGCGCGGACTCGGCGACGATGCCCCGGCTCGCCGGGACGGGGTTCTCGTAGGCGGAGACGAGGTTCACCGGCTGGTCGGCGCGCAGGACGACCGCGACCAGGCTGGGGCGGGTACGGTGCGCGAAAGAGTTGCCGTAGCCAGTGGGCATGGAGCGGGCGAAGGAGTCGACGAACAGGTCGACGGCGTCGACGGCGGCCTTGTCGTCGCCGAGGTTCTCCCGCAGCTGGTGCAGGCCGACGGTGGCGTAACGGTAGAGGGTGGCCGAGTTGAAGCCGATGGTGCCGATCATCCCGGCACCGGTTTCGTCGGCGGTGTTCTCGTCGTCGACCGCCGTGTAGTAGTCGAATTCGAGTTCGGCGGCATGGGTGGAGATCGCGTGCGCGACCTGCGTCGCGGCATCCACGTTCAGGCCGGGGATGTCCGCGACCATGCGGCCGAAGAGCGCGACGTCCACGGGGTGACCGGTCTGCAGCTGCTCCTTGACCGGCAGGGCCTTGACAGCCTCGTCGAGGCCCTTGGCGTCGAGGGCGGCGAGGTCGGCGCCGGTGTCGGCGACCAGGGCGACGATGCCGTCCAGCTG
>NZ_JBEZUT010000585.1:0-2873 GCF_040636595.1 Kitasatospora sp. NPDC036755 | reverse complement strand
GCCGCAGCCGCCGCCCGCGTGGGCGGCCCGGGCGGCCTCGGCGACGTCCGCCCGGTGGCGCGGCAGGGTGGCCTCGCCGGCGCCCTCGACCTCGAAGCCGGCGTCCTTGATCATGTCGAGGTCGGCCTGCCCGGCCTGGCCCTCGCTGGTCAGGTAGTCGCCCAGGAAGATGGAGTTGGCGACGTGCAGGCCGAGCGGCTGCATCGAGCGCAGGTGCACCTCGCGCCCGCCCGCGATCCGCACCTCGGTGTCCGGGTTGACGAAGCGGACCATCGACAGGATGCGCAGGCAGCGCTGCGGGGTGAGGTTCCACTCCTTGGCGAGCGGGGTGCCCTCGAACGGGATCAGGAAGTTGACCGGGACGGAGTCCGAGCCCAGCTCGCGCAGCGCGAAGACGACGTCGACCAGGTCCTCGTCGCTCTCGCCCATGCCGGCGATCAGACCGGAGCAGGCGGACAGGCCGGCGCCGTGGGCCTTCTGCACGGTGTCCACCCGGTCCGCGTAGGTGTGGGTGGTGGCGATGTCGCCGTAGGTGCCCTCGGAGGTGTTGAGGTTGTGGTTGTAGGCGTCGGCGCCGGCCGCCTTGAGCCGCTCCGCCTGGTTGTCGGAGAGCAGGCCGAGGCAGACGCAGATCTCGACCTCGGGGTCGGCGTCCCTGATGGCGGCCATGGTGTCGGTGACCCGGTCGATGTCACGGTCCGTCGGGCCGCGCCCGCTGGCGACCAGGCAGACCCGCTTGGCCCCGCCGGCCACCCCGGCGCGGGCGGCGTCGGCGGCCTGGTCCGGCTTGAGCCAGGTGTACTTGAGGATCTCGGCCTTGGACCCGAGCCGCTGCGAGCAGTACGAGCAGTCCTCCGGGCAGAGCCCGCTCTTCAGGTTCACCAGGTAGTTGAGCTTGACCCGGCGGCCGAACCAGCGGCGGCGCACCTTGCCGGCCGCGGCGACCACGTCGAGCAGCTCGTCGTCGGTGGTGGCGAGGACGGCCAGGGCCTCCTCGCGGGTCGGGACTTCGCCGCGCAGGCCCTTGGCGGTGAGGGTAGAGAGCAGATCCATGGGGCCGATCCTGCCTGGTGGTGATCGAGCGGCGCCAGAGCAAACCCGCCAGAAGATCGGTGTGAGGATGTGCCGATTGCCACAGTGTCGAAGGTCACGGCTCCGCCGCTGGTCACGAGCTTGACGCGGGGTCGACCCTCCGGTTACCGACGGGTAGGGAGCGAGTGCCGGAAGCGGGCCGGGCGCGCGGCGGACGGCCCCGGCGGAGGATGATCGACAACCTCCGGACCCAGTGATCTGTGCCACCCCGGGGGTGCTTAGAATCTGCGCCATGACCACGCAGGGGGAGCGCACCCCGACTCCGGGAGAGGGCCGGGACGGCCGGGCAGAGCAGCGGGTCGGCGGGGGCGCCGACACCGATGGGGGGACGGAACGCAGGCGGGGCCGCCGGCTGACGGCCCGCCGGACGGCCGGCTGGGTCGTCATGGTCGGGGTGGTCGCGGCCGGCGGATGGATCATCACCCGCCCGATGCCCGGTGACTACATACCCGGGCTCGGCCCGTCCAGCAAGGACGCCTCGGCGACGCCGAAGGTGGTGGGGGCCCCGCCGCCGCGCACCGACCCCGAGGCCCTCAACGTCGACAACCTCTTCCCCGCCCAGCGGCCGGTCGAGGTCGGTGCGTACAAGGCGCGGCGCAACGGCGTCCGGCAGGGCGAGAACTGCGGCGAGGCGCTCCAGGACCGCGCCCAGGACCCGCTGAAGGACACCGGCTGCCAGGGCTACCTGGCCGTCAGCTTCAGTGGCCAGGACCGCCCGGTGCTCAGCAGTGTCACCCTGCTCCGCTTCCCCGACCAGCCCTCCGCGGCCCGGGCCGCCGACGCCCTGCGGGCCAAGCCCGGCGCGATCGCCTTCATCCTCGCCGACGCCACCACCGCGCCGCCCCAGGCCCCCGGCGCCAAGCCGGGCGGGGACCCGCGGGTCGAGGCGGTCGGGCGCTACGTGACGGTCACCAGCTCGCGGCCGGGCGACGGCCGCCCGGCGGCCGCCGCCCCGAGCGGCACCGGGACGCCGCCCGCCACGGCGCCGACGACCGCCGGCACCGCGGTCGCCACCGAGCAGAACCTGGACGAGGCGACCCGGGCGCTCTCCTACGCGGCGGGCTCGCCGTTCGCCTGGATGTGACGGACCGCCGGAGGCGGTGGACTCCCCCGAGGGCGCGGGCCGGTGGGGGGGCCGGGGCATCCCCGGCCCGGCTCCTGAGTGTCCGGCGGGAGCCGTCGGCGGAGGCGGGTGAAGGCGGCGGGTGAAGGCGGCGGGTACGGGGGCGGTGCGGGAGGAAGTCCTTGATCCGCATGGTGACCTGCCGCCGAGGGTGCGGATCGGCCACTACCGGCGGGCCGGCGGGCCGGGCCGCCCTGCCGAATCGCCCGGTTCGTGGCGTGATGGGCCTCCGGTGGGCGTGGGTCGCGTCACGGTCGACGGCGAGTGCCGCAGGTCAGCCGGGTGGCGGGGCGGGGGACGGGGAGGTGGCCGAAACACTCGTATCATATGACCTGTGACATTGTTCTGACCTTCAGTCAGTGACAGGATCCACGCCAAATCTCCTTCACTCAGCCCGACTTCCCGTCGGACTGCCCCCACTCGAAGAAGGATTCGGCGTGCTCCTGCGCACTAGACTCTCCACGCTCGCAGCCGGCGTCGTCGCCTGTTGCGCCACCGCCACGGCCGTACTGCCGGTCCAGGCCCTCGCGGCACCCGCGGTCCTCACCGCGGCCCCCGTCGCCGCCCCCGCCAAGGCCGCGACCGGCCCCAGCGCACCCTCCGCTCCCGCCACCGGCGCGCGGACGGGGTCCGAGGAGCCCGCCGCGCCCGCGGCGCC
>NZ_JBEZUT010000584.1:0-2893 GCF_040636595.1 Kitasatospora sp. NPDC036755 | reverse complement strand
CGCCGCCCCACCCGCATCCACACACTCTGCACCCAACACGGCATCACAACGACGGCTTGAGCCCGACCCAGATCAAATACTTCGCCAGCAGAATCTCGAAGGCGGCTTCCCGTTCACTCGAATGGCCTAACAGAAAGGATCAGGCGAAGCGATTTCGATCACACCGGCCGAACGACCCGGAAAAGGAGTGTCCACCATGTCGACGACGGTTCACCCTGGCCTCCGGGCGTTGTGGATCAAGGCCGGGAGGCACCTCCGCGACGTTCGGGCCGCCGTGGAACATATCCGGCAGACCATGGACTATCGGATGGCGTTCATCATTTCATCGTTGCCGCTCTGGCCCCGATGCCCCGAGAATTGGGAGGTACCCGAAACCCGGTCCGCTGGATCCGCCCTTCGGCGTACCCAGGCACCCGCCTGCCCACGGGCCAGGAAGGAGGATCGTGATCAACGGTATCGACCGAGGTCAGAATCCCTTCTCCGGGAGCCCGGAACCCAGACGGGTGCTGGACCTGGAGACCTGGACGGCCTCGGGGATCCCGTTGCTGCGCGAGCCCCGCGAGTTCGTCCTGGAACTGCACCAGCGTCACCTGCCCCAGCCCGGCACCGTCGTAGTCACCGTCCTGGACGCGCTCCACCGCCTCGTCGCCTCGGCCTCCTTCACCCCCTGGCCGCACGACACCGACGGCTGGCAGCACCGCAACGCGCTACTGGCCCACCTGCGCCGGATCCTCCCGCACGACCTGCGGCTGCCCGAGCCGAGCCGCACCGCCGTGCTGCTGCGCTGCCGCGACGGCGCACTCGGCTGGACGGAGCAGGACGGCGCCTGGATGTGGGCGCTGCGGGACGCGTCCGCACTGCACGGGCTGCGCTGCGGCGCGTACATCGGGCTCACCCCGGCGGGCTGGCAGGTCCTCGGGGACGGGCGGGGCGGCCGCAAGCCGCACGCGGGCTCCTGGGCCGACGGGCCGGTGCACACCGTCACGGAGCTGCCGCCGCGCTCGGCACTGGACACCCCGCGCGGCCAGCGCACCCGTCAACTGGCGGCCGACCAGGCCAAGCACGGCGAGGACACGGCGCGCTCCCCGCAGTCCGACGCCTCCTGGACACCGGCGCGGGCCGCAGCGGCCGAACCGACCCGCCGCACCGGCACGCGCTGAACCCGAGACGACCGTCGAGCCCGTCGGGCCAGTCGAACCGCCAGCTGCCACCAGGAGGGCGCCGACCGGCGGCCGTCGCCCTCCGAGGGCCTCGGGACCGAGGTCGGGCCCGGCACCGTGCGGCGGCACCGGGCCCGAAGTGGACGGCTGTGGTCAGGCCTTGACCGGGCGGCCCGGCGCGGCTCCGCCCCGGCCCGCCGCAGCCGGACCGGCGTCGCCGCAGACCACCAGCAGCGCGGTCGCGGTGTCCAGTGCCTTGGCGTACGCCTTGGCGGTCCGGGCGGACGGTCCGCCGTTGACCACCAGGACGACCACCTCGCGGCGGACCGGACGGGTCAGCGCGGCGTCCGCGTAGAACACGTCCCCGCCCTCGGCGAGCTGCGCCCAGTAGCGCTCCTCGCCGAAGGAGAGCTCGTGCTGCTGCCAGGGGTGCGCTTCACCGACCGTCAGCACCAGGATGGTGCCCGGGTCGCGGCCGGACTCCAGCAACCGGTCGACCGCGTCATCGGCGCGCTCCAGCGCCTGCGCCGGGGTGGCGGCGATCCGCTGGACCTCCACCTGCGGCGCGGCGGGGGCGGGGCGGCGCGGTGCCGGCCCGGGCTTGGGGATCAGTCGCGGCGGGCCCGGACGGGCGGCGCGCGGCGGGACCGGACGCGGAGGCGCCGGACGGGGGCCGGGCACCGGAGCCGGTGCGGCGACGGTGGTGGATGCGATGGCAGGGGCTTGTGCGTCCGACTCGCGGGGGAAGGGAACGCCGGGGCCCGGGAGGCTCTCGTGAATCTCCGGCTCCTCGGGGAAGACAGGCATACCCGGATATCTATCAAATGCCGGTCGGACGCGCACGGGCGCCCCACCCCTTGGGCACCGAACCCCCGCCACCCCCTCCCGGGGCAATTCCAGACGGACCGTCAGAAACCGAGCGTCAACTGTTCGTCGGCAGGCCCCTGGGCACCCGCCACGTCCTCCCGGACGCGCTTGAGGTGGCGCCACTTCGGCAGTGCGTCCAGGTACGCCCAGGAGAGCCGGTGGTGATCGGTGGGGCCGAGCTCCTCCAGCGCGGCGCGGTGCACCGGGGACGGGTAGCCGGCGTTGTCGGCGAAGCCGTACTCCGGGCACCCCTCGCCCAGTTCGGCCATCAGGCCGTCGCGGTGGACCTTGGCGAGCACCGAGGCGGCGGAGACGCAGATGCAGGACTGGTCGCCCTTGATCACCGTGCGCACCCGCCACGGGCCGCCGAGGTAGTCGTGCTTGCCGTCGAGGATCACCGCGTCGGGTTCGACCGGCAGCGCCTCGAGCGCGCGGACGGCGGCCAGCCGCAGCGCCGCGGTCATGCCGAGCTCGTCGCACTCCTGCGGGGAGGCCTGCCCGAGCGCGTACGCGGTGACCCAGTCGGCGAGGACGGGTGCGAGCGCGCGTCGGCGCAGCTCGGTGAGCAGCTTGGAGTCGGTCAGCCCCTCCGGCGCCTTGCGCAGGCCGGTGACGGCCGCACCCACGGTGACCGGCCCGGCCCAGGCGCCGCGCCCGACCTCGTCGAGACCGACGACGATCTTGGCGCCGGCCCGGCGGAGCGAGCGTTCGACGGAGTGCGTCGGGGGGACGATGGGCATGGCGTATTCCGTTCAGCGGGGGCAGCCTCCAGCCTAGGGCCAATGCCGGTGACTTTGTCTTGCTGCTCTCGTTGGTTGTGGTGTGGCGAGGGTGGGGCAGGTCAAGTCGCCTGCGGGTGAGCGGTT
>NZ_JBEZUT010000583.1:0-2913 GCF_040636595.1 Kitasatospora sp. NPDC036755 | reverse complement strand
CGGGACGTCGACGTGCTGCGCGCGGCGCTCGGCGAGCAGCGCACCTCCTTCTTCGGGCAGTCCTACGGCGGGCTGCTGGGCGCGGTGTACGCGCACATGCCGTCCTCCCTGTTCCGGGGTCGGCGGTGTGGTCGACTCCTGCTGGATGGCGCTCACTTGGCACCCTGCCGGATCGGCCGGGCCGGGTCGTCCCCCTGGGGAGGGGGTCCCGACCCCGAGGGATCCCGGAGCCGGACCCCGGGGACGTGTCGGGGTCCGGCTCCGGCGGCGGGCCTCAGGAGAGCGGCGCCTTGGTGCGCAGGACCTCGATGAAGGCCCGCAGCCACGCCGGGTGGTCGGGCCAGGCCCGGGCCGAGACGACCGTGCCGTCCACCACCGCCTCACCGTCCACGAACTCGGCGCCCGCCGCCGTGATGTCCGGGGCCAGCGCCGGGTAGGCGGAGGTGCGGCGGCCGTCCAGCACGCCGGCCGCGGCGCTGATCAGCGGGCCGTGGCAGATCTGGGCGACGGGCTTGTCCTCGGCGAAGAAGTGCCGGGCGATCCGTTGGACGTCGGGGTCGTTGCGCAGGTACTCGGGGGCGCGGCCGCCGGGGATGACCAGGGCCGCGTAGTGGGCCGGGTCGACGTCGGCGAGGGCCAGGTCCGCGGGCCAGGTGTAGCCGGGCTTCTCGGTGTAGGTGTCGAAGCCCTCGACGAAGTCGTGCACCACGAACTGGAGGAGCTTCTTCGTCGGGGCCGCGATGTCGACCAGGTAGCCCTCCTCGCGCAGTCGCTGGTAGGGGTAGAACACCTCCAGTGACTCGGCGGCGTCCCCGGTGACGAGCAGGATCTTCGATGTCATCGCCGACATCCCTCCACGTGGTCGAGACTCAGGTCCGGTGGCGGCGCGGGGCGGCGGCGGGCCGGCCCGGGCCCGGTCCAACCTCCCGTACCGCGGACACCGTTGGCAACGGGGCGCACCGGGCGCACGACGGCGCATCCGGACGTTCGCGCGCCGGTTGCGGGGAGTGCGCGCCCGGCGGCCCGCCCGGCTGCGGGTGCCGCCGGCCCGCGGCCTAGACTCCTGCTGCCCGGCCCGACCGCTCCCGGAGGAGCCCATGCCCGACCGCACCACCCACCTCGTCCTCCCCGGCTACCAGAATTCCGGCCCGGGGCACTGGCAGTCCCGCTGGGAGGCGGCCGAGCCCGAGTCCTTCCGCCGGGTCGAGCAGGCGGACTGGGACCGCCCGGACCGGACGGACTGGGTGGCCCGGGTGGACGCGGCGGTGGCCGCGGCCGCCGCCGCGGGCCCGGTGGTGCTGGTCGCCCACAGCCTGGGCTGCGTCACGGCGGCCCACTGGGTGGCCACCGCCTCCGCCGAGCGCACCGCCGCCGTCCGGGGCGCGCTGCTGGTCGCCCCGGCGGACGTCGACACCGCCGAGGTGCCGGAGCTGACGGGCTTCCGCCCGGTGGCCCTGGAGCGCTTCCCGTTCCCGACCGTCGTGGTCTCCTCGACCGACGACCCGTGGGTCTCCGCCGAGCGGGCCCGCGCGTTCGCCGCCGCCTGGGGCGCCCGGTACGTCGAGCCGGGCGCGTACGGGCACCTCAACTCCGACTCCGGACTGGGCGACTGGCCGGAGGGCCGCGAACTGCTCGCCGAACTGTGACCGCGACCACGGGGGAACGGGGGGACGGGGGGACGATGAACCGGGGAAGGACCAACCGGGGGGCGCCGGGCCGGCGGACCTCCCGGCGCAGGCGCGTCCTGGTCCGGCTGCTGGCGCTCGGCGGGCTGGCCGCCGTCCTGCTCTACACCGAGGGGCAGTGGGAGAGCCGCTCGGGCGGGCGGATGCTGGTCGCCGACCTGCTCAACCGGCCGGAGCTGCTGCTCGGCGGGGCGCTGGCGGCGCTGATCGCGGCCGCCTGGCTGGGCGATCTGCGCGCCGCCGTACGGACGGCCACCCGCACCGTCACGGTGACCGCCGGGGTGGTGTTCCTGCTCGGTGTGCTGGCCGCGCACAAGGTGTCGGCGGCCGAGACGCGCAGCCGGGAGGACGCCCCGGCCGGGGCCGAGTGCGCCCTGGTGGTGGTGCACCGCTCGTACGCCACCGGGCCGGGGACGGACGAGCGCTGGCAGGTGCTGCTGGAGAGCGGCGAGGGCTGGTCGGCCCGGCGCTGGTCGCTGGCGGACATCGGCGGGAGCCGGGGCGACGCCCGGCTGGTGACGGCGAGTTGGACCGGGCGCTCGCAGATCACCGTGGTGACCGACTCCTACCGGCGGGTGTTCAACCTCGACCAGGACAGCGGGGAACCGGTCGAGGCGCGGTAGACCGCGGCGGACCGGCCCCGGCGGCCGCTCAGCCCAGCCCCAGGGCGTGGGCGCCGAGCACCAGCAGGACCGCGTTGCCGGCCGCCCCCGCCGCGGTGGCGGACAGGAAGCGGGCCGGTGTGCCGTCCGGGAGCGGGCTGAGGGTGTTCGCGTGCAGGAACCCCGGCATCGTCCACACGACCGCGACCCACCGCCGCACGGCGCCCGGCCCGGCAGCCGTCGCCGCACCCGCTGTCACACCCGCTGTCACACCCGCTGTCGCACCCGTGGTCGCACCCGCCCCCGTGCGCGGCTCGGCGCGCAGCTCGTGGGCGGCGGCGAGGCCGATCACCAGGTAGCCGGCCAGGTAGCCGATCGAGGGGCAGAGGACGGCGGGCACGCCGAGGATGCTGTGCGGCATGCGGCCATCGTCCGCGAACGGACGCGGCCCCGCATGAGTACGGGTACTCATGCGGGGCCGGGCGTCCCACCGGTGGTGCGCGCCGGGCGGCGCCGGGGGCGGACGGTTCACTGGTCCTCGGGGTCGGTGGCGCCGGGCGGGACGGACGGACCGCCGCGGCTGGGCGCCGGGTTGACGCCGCGCGGCCGGACGCCGTTCCCCGGGC
>NZ_JBEZUT010000582.1:0-2926 GCF_040636595.1 Kitasatospora sp. NPDC036755 | reverse complement strand
CTTTTACTGAAGCGGCGTCCACCGAGATCTAGCAGCCCCACGGACCACTCTGTCCCTACTCTACGCTCTTCCGATCCTGGTCGACCTGGCGGCGGCGCACGCCGAGGTGGCCGACGAGGTGCGGGCCGGCTTCGACCGGGTGCTCGCCTCCGGCGCCTTCGTCAAGGGCCCCGAAGTGGCCGCCTTCGAGCGGGAGTACGCGGACTTCGCGGGCGTCCGGCACTGCGTGGGCGCCGCCAACGGCACCGACGCGCTCGAACTGGCCCTGCGCGCGCTGGACCTGCCGCCCGGCGGCAGGGTGGTGCTGCCCGCCAACACCTTCGTCGCCACCGCCGAGGCGGTGCTGCGGGCCGGGCTGCGCCCGGTGCTGGTCGACGCCGACCCGCGGTACCTGCTGATGGACCCGGAGCGGGCCGCCGACGCGGTGCCCGGCGCGGCCGCGCTGCTGCCCGTCCACCTCTTCGGCCAACTCGCCCCGATGGGGCCGCTGCTGGCGGTGGCCGACGGCCGGCCGGTGGTGGAGGACGCGGCGCAGTCCCAGGGCGCCCGGCAGCACGGGCGCACCTGGTACGGGCGGATCGCGGCCACCAGCTTCTACCCGGGAAAGAACCTCGGCGCCTACGGCGACGCCGGGGCGGTGCTCACCGACGACGACAACCTGGCCGACGCCGTCCGGCTGACCGGCGACCACGGCGCCCGCGACCGGTACCGGCACGAACGGTTCGGCTGCAACTCCCGGCTGGACGCGCTGCAGGCCGTCGTGCTGCGGGCCAAACTGCGCCGGCTGCCCGCCTGGAACGCCGCCCGCCGCGCCGCCGCCGCCCGCTACGACGAGCTGCTGGGCGGGCTGGACGGCCTCGCCCTGCCCCGGACCGCGCCCGGCAACGAGCACGTCCGGCACCTGTACCCGGTGCGGATCGGCCCCGGCCGGGACCGGGACGCGGTGCTGGCCGCGCTCAACGCCGCCGGGATCGGCGCCGGGGTGCACTACCCGGTGCCGGTCCACCTGCAGCCCGCGTTCCGTCACCTCGGCCACCGCGAAGGCGCGTTCCCGGTGGCCGAGCGGGCCGCCCGCGAACTGCTCAGCCTGCCGCTGCACCCGCACCTCACCGAGGCCCGGCAGCTGCGGGTGGCCGAGGCGCTGGCGCGGGCGCTGGGCGGGCGGTTGTGACTCCGGCCCCGCCCGCCCGCGGAGCGCCCCCGGGGCCCGCCTGGCAGACGGGGGGTTGAAGGCAGGCCCTAGGCTGGTGCCCAGCAGGCACCGTATTTTGCAGCAGCCAGTGGGGGCTCCCAGATGACGACAGGTCGGCCCGGCGTCGCCGCCGCACCGAACGCGGCGTACGCAGGTCAGGTGGTGCAGTTCCCGGACCCGGTCCGCGCGGAGCGGCACCCCGCCGGGGTCAGGGTGGACGAGTACGGCTACCCGGACTTCGGCCCGTACGCCGCCGCCGCGGCCGAGGTGGCCGACCCGCCGGAGGGCTTCGGCGTGGACGAGCTGCGGCTGACCGACTACGTCTCGGCCAACGCCGCGCTCTACACCCAGGGCCACCCGCTCTGGGCCGACCTCCCGACCGCCGTCGCCACGCCGCCCGGCTGGACCTGGCACCACGCGGTCGGCCGGGCCGCCCCCGGCTGGCGGCGGATGGAGCTCGTCCCGGTCGAGGTCAAGGCGCTGCTGAGGCACCACGGCGGGCTGGCCACCTCGGCCGCCGACCACACCCGCCGCGGCACCCGCCCGCTGCAGGAGCGCCGGGCGGTGCACTTCTCGCTGGCCAAGGACGGCGGCGACCCGATCGGGGTCCCCGAGGACCTGGTGCAGCGCGCCGAGCAGCGCCTCGGCTACCGGCTGCCCGACGCCTACCGCACCTTCCTCAAGCTGGGCGGCGGCCGCGCCCCGGTCGGCGTGGCGCTGGACACCGATCTCGGACTGCTCCTCGACCAGCCGTTCCTGACGCTCACCGAGGAGTACGGCACCGACGACGTCGTGTACGCCAACAAGTGCCTGCGCGACCACCTCACCAAGGACTACCTGGGCATCGCCTACGCCCAGGGCGGCCTTGTCGCGCTCAAGGTGCGCGGCGAGCGGGCCGGCTCGGTCTGGTTCCACCTGTACGACGACGCCCGCGACACCGGCGCCCCCGAGGCCCCGGAGGACCGCTGCGCCCGGCTGCTGCTGCCCTGCGGCGAGGACTTCGACGCCTTCCTGCTGCGGCTGGCCGGCAGCCCGCCGGAGCTGGAGACGGTCGCGGCGCTGATGGTGGACGGCGGGTTCGCCCGGGCCGTCCCGATGGACTGAGGCGCGTGGTCGTGGTGGTGTCGGTGGTCGCGGTGGAACGGGGGACGACGAGGATGCGGACAGGGGTGAACCGGGCGTGGTGACGTACGCGCAGGCGCAGGAGCTCGCCGAGGAGTGGATCAACGGCGGAGTGCCGCACGCGCAGCAGCGCGAGGTACGGGTCCGGGAGTTCGACCTGGGCTTCGTCTGCTGGGCGGTGGCGCCCGCGGGCCCGGCCGACGGCACGGGCGGTGCGGGCGGCGGCTCGGGGGAGGCGCGGCTGGTGATCGCCCGGGACTCGGGGGCCAGCACGCTGTGGCCCGCGCTGCCCGTCAACGAGGTGGTCCGGCAGTACGAGGAGGCCTACGGGCGGCCGGTGGCGGCCAACCCGGCCGGGGCGGCGAAGCCCGCGCCCGGGCCGGTGGAGGCGACGTCCTTCCTGCTCAGCCCGCCGCAGTGGCTCCAGGAGGCGGGTGCCGCGGCGATCGCGGCCGAGGCGGAGCGGCTCGGGACGGCTCCGGCGGGCCCGCAGGGCGCGGAGGCTCCGGCTGCGGGTGCTGCGGGTGCTGCGGGTGCTGCGGGTGCTGCGGCTGCTGCTGGGGCCGCCGTGGCGCCGGTCGAGGAGCCGTCCGCTCCGACGCCGCAGCCCGC
>NZ_JBEZUT010000581.1:0-2961 GCF_040636595.1 Kitasatospora sp. NPDC036755 | reverse complement strand
GGGGTTCTCGGCCTGGGTGGCGCGGACGAGTCCCCAGATGGGGGCGCCGGTGAGGTCGGTGATCTCGGGGTGGGCGACGGCGCCCGAGGTGACGATGACCAGGCGGGAGTGGGTGAGGCGGTCGTCGGCCAGCCATGCCTGGAGGGCGTTCAGGACCCGGCCGAGGCCGGCCCGCATGCCGGACGGTACGTCACCGCTCTGCGGGGCGCACGGCAGGACGATCACGGAGGGCAGTTCGTCGCCGTTGGTGGGGAGGTCGTCCCAGGTGATGGTGGACGGGGTGGTGGTGTCGGTGGTGTCGACGGTGATCGGGGCCCACTCCACGGCGAGCAGCGGGGGAGCGGCCTTCACCGCGTCCAACTGCCCCGCCGCCACCGGGCGGCCGACGACCGCGGCGACGGAGGCCACGGGCTCGCCCGCCTGGTCGGCAAGGGCGATGGCGACGTCGCCGGTGGCGGAGCGGGTCAGACGGACCCGCAGCGCCACGGCACCGATCGCGTGGACGGCGACCTCGTTCCAGGCGAACGGGAGCACCGTGCCCTCGTCACCGGTCTCCCCGTCACGGGTGATCAGGCCGGCGTGCATCGTCGCGTCGAACAGCGCCGGGTGGAGGCCGAAGCGGGCGGCGTCCGCGTGCGCGGACTCCGGCAGCGCGACCTCGGCGAAGGTCTCGTCGCCGCGCTGCCAGGCGGCCTTGAGTCCCTGGAAGACCGGGCCGTAGCCGTAGCCGAGCTCGTTGAGGACGGTGTAGGCGTCGGTGACGTCGACCTCTTCGGCCCCGGCCGGAGGCCACTCGGTGAGACGGCTGCCGGAGGCGACGGTCCCGGCCGACCGGCCGAGCAGGCCCTCAGCGTGCTGGGTCCAGGTGGTGGCGTCGTCGGTGCGGGAGTGGATCGTCACCGTGCGGTCGCCGTTGCCGTCGGCGCCGGTGACGGCGACCTGGACGGCGACACCGCCGTGCTCGGGGAGCACGAGGGGTGCCTGGAGAGCAAGCTCGGCGAGGACGCCGCAGTCGACCTGCTGCGCGGCGCGCAGCGCCAGCTCGACGAAGCCCGTACCGGGGAAGAGCACGGCGTTGCCGATGCGGTGGTCGGCGATCCACGGGTGGGCCGACCGGGAGAGCCGACCGGTCAGGACGACCGAACCGTCATCGCCCGGCGCCGCCAGGGCCGCCGTGAGCAGCGGGTGGTCCGTGGGTTCGAGGCCCATGGACGCCGCGTCGTCGGAGGGGCGCTCCAACAGCCAGAAGCGTTCGTGCTGGAAGGGGTAGGTGGGCAGGTCGGTGTGCTGGGGGTCGAGGCCGGTGAAGGCGGTGGCCCAGTCGATGGTCACACCGGTGGTGTGGAGCGAGCCCAGAGCTGCGAGGAGGGTTCGGGTCTCGTCGCGGTCGCGGCGCTGGGTGGGGATGGCGGTGGTGTCTTCGGTCGTCTGCTGGGCCATGGCGGTGAGGACGGCGTCGGGGCCGATCTCCAACAGGGTGGTGACGCCGTGGTCGGTCAGGGTGCGGACGGCGTCGGTGAAGCGGACGGCGGCGCGGACCTGGTCGACCCAGTACTGCGGGTCGGTGAGTTCGGCGGTGGTGAGGGTGCCGGTAACCGTCGAAACGAGCGGGATGGTGGGCTCGCTGTACGCCAACTGGGCTGCCACGGTGGCGTACTCGGCGAGCATGGGCTCCATGAGTACGGAGTGGAAGGCGTGGGAGACGCGCAGGCGCGAGGTGCGGCGGCCCTGGGTGGCGAAGCGCTCGGCGAGTGCCTCGACCGCGGTCGCTTCGCCTGAAATGACCACGGAGCGGGGGCCGTTGAGGGCGGCGATGTCGACGCCGTCGGTCAGGTGCGAGGAGATTTCGTCCTCGGTGGCCTCGACGGCGATCATCGCACCGCCGCCCGGAAGGGCCTGCATCAGCTTGCCGCGTGCGGCGACGAGTCGGGCCGCGTCCGGCAGGGACCAGACGCCCGCGACGTGCGCGGCGGCCAGCTCGCCGATGGAGTGCCCGGCGAGGTACTGCGGGCGCACGCCCCACGACTGCAGGAGCGCGAACAGCGCGACCTCGACGGCGAACAGGGCGGTCTGGGTGTGGGCGGTCTGGTCGAGGAGCTGGGCGTCCTCGCCCCAGATCACCTCGCGCAGGGGTCGGTCGAGCCACCGGTCGAGTTCGGCGCAGACCTGGTCGAAGCGCGCGGCGAACACGGGGTAGGTGGCGTACAACTCCTGCCCCATGCCGAGGCGCTGGGCGCCCTGGCCGGTGAACAGGAACCCGGTGACAGCGCCGTTCTCGGCCCTGCCGAAGGTGACGGCCGGCCCGGCCGTTCCGTCGATCAGCGCGCTCAGGGCGGTGGTGAGTTCGTCCGTGGTGGAGGCGATCACGACCGCGCGGTGCTCGAATCCGGTGCGGGTGGTGATCAGCGAGTGCGCGACGTCCAGCACCCGCACGTCGGGCTGCGTGGTCAGACGGTCGTACAGGCGGGAGGCCTGGTCGCGCAGGGCGGGCGCGGTCTTCGCCGACAGCACGACCGGAACGACCGGGGCCTCGGCCCGGTCCTCGAGGGCAGGGCTGTCCACCGCGTCGACGCCTTCGACGATCACGTGGGCGTTGGTGCCGCTGAGGCCGAAGGAGGAGACGCCGGCCCGGCGGGGTCGGTTGCCGAGGGGCCATGCGCGCGGCTCGGTGAGCAGTTCGACGGCGCCGGCTTCCCAGTCGACCTGGGAGGAGCGCTGTTCGGCGTGGATGGTGCGGGGCATGATGCCGTGGCGCATGGCCTCGACGACCTTGATGACGCCCGCGACGCCGGCGGCGGCCTGGGTGTGGCCGAGGTTGGACTTGATGGAGCCGAGGTGGAGGGGCTGGTCGGTGGGCCGGTTCTGGCCGTAGGTGGCGATGAGGGCCTGGGCTTCGATGGGGTCGCCGAGGCGGGTGCCGGTGCCGTGGGCTTCGACGAGGTCGATGTCGGCGGTGGTGAG
>NZ_JBEZUT010000580.1:0-2984 GCF_040636595.1 Kitasatospora sp. NPDC036755 | reverse complement strand
CCCGAGGTGCGGGTGCCGGACGTCGCGCACGCCCTGGTCACCGCCCGCGCGAGCTTCGAGCACCGGGCGGTCGTCGCGGCCGCCGGACGCGAGGAACTGCTCACCGCGCTCGACCGCATCGCCGACGGCACGGAGGCGCTCGCTGGCGCGGCCCGCTCCGGCGGGACCACCGGCTTCCTGTTCACCGGCCAGGGTGCCCAGCGTCTCGGCATGGGGCAGGAGTTGTACGCCACCTCCCCCGTGTTCGCGGCCCGCTTCGACGAGGTCTGCACGGAGCTCGACCGGTGGCTCGACCGACCCCTGCGCGAGGTCGTCTGGGGCGAGGACAGCGACCTCCTCAACCAGACCGCGTACACCCAGACCGCCCTCTTCGCCGTCGAGGTCGCGCTCTTCGCCCTCCTGCAGTCGTGGGGTGTTCAGCCGCAGTACCTCGCCGGACACTCCATCGGCGAGCTGGCCGCCGCCCACGTCGCCGGCGTCTGGTCGCTGCCGGACGCGGCCCGACTCGTCGCCGCGCGCGGCAAGCTGATGCAGGCCCTTCCGGCCGGCGGTGCGATGATCGCCGTCGAGGCCACCGAGGACGAGATCTCCTCGCACCTGACCGACGGCGTCGACATCGCCGCCCTCAACGGCCCCCGCTCCGTGGTGATTTCGGGCGAAGCGACCGCTGTCGAGGCGCTCGCCGAGCGCTTCGCCGCCGACGGACGCCGCACCTCCAAGCTCCGCGTCTCCCACGCCTTCCACTCCGTGCTCATGGAGCCCATGCTCGCCGAGTACGCCACCGTGGCAGCCGAGTTGGCCTACAACGAGCCCACCATCCCGCTCGTTTCGACGGTCACCGGCACCCTCGCCACCACCGAACTCACCGACCCGCAGTACTGGGTCGACCAGGTCCGCGCCGCCGTCCGCTTCACCGACGCCGTCCGCACCCTGACCGACAACGGAGTCACCACCCTGCTGGAGATCGGCCCCGACGCCGTCCTCACCGCCATGGCCCAGCAGACCCTCGACGACACCACCGTCATCCCCACCCAGCGCCGCGACCGCGACGAGACCCGAACCCTCCTCACCGCCCTGGGCTCGCTCCACACCACCGGTGTGACCATCGACTGGGCCACCGCCTTCACCGGCCTCACCACCCAGCACACCGACCTGCCCACCTACCCCTTCCAGCACGAGCGCTTCTGGGTCAACGCCGTCAGCGCCACGGCAGCCGATGTTGTCGCCGCCGGCCTCGACACCGCCGACCACCCGCTGCTCGGCGCCGTCGTCCCGGTGCCGGACTCGGGCGGGGTCATGCTGACGGGCCGACTGTCGGTGGAGACCCAGCCGTGGCTGGCCGACCACCGCATCGGCGACGCGATCCTCTTCCCGGGCACCGGCTTCGTCGAGCTCTCGCTCTACGCGGGCCGTCAGGTCGACTGCGCCGCGCTGACCGAACTTGCTCTTCACGCCCCCCTCGTGCTCCCCGAGACCGGCGGGGTGCAGTTGCAGCTCGCCGTCGGTGGTGCCGACGACAACGGCGACCGTACGGTGACCGTTCACTCCCGCGTCGAGGGCCACGACCAGTGGACCCTCCACGCGGAGGGTGTGCTCTCGACCGTCTCCCGGCAGCCGGCCGCCCGGGAGGCCGCCGCACCGGCCGAATGGCCGCCCGTCGGCGCCGTGGCGATCGAACTCGACGGCTCGTACGACCGGTTGAAGGAGGAGGGCTACGGCTACGGCCCGGTCTTCCAGGGGCTCAAGGCCGCCTGGCGCCGGGGCGAGGAGACCTTCGCCGAGGTTGTGCTCCCCGAGGACGCCCACGCCGACGCCGTACGCTTCGGCGTTCACCCCGCGCTCCTCGACGCGGCCATGCACGCCGGACTGGTGGACGACGACGGCCGCCGGGACGGCCAGACCGTCCTGCCCTTCGTCTGGAACGACGTCGCACTGCACGCCGCCGGCGCCACGACGCTGCGGGTCCGGAACACCCCGGCCGGGGTCGACGGCATCACGCTGCACGTCTCGGACGCTGCGGGGAACCCCGTGGTCACCGTTCGGTCGCTGGTCTCCCGCGAGGTCGCCGTCGACCGGCTGGCCGTCGCCGGCGCCCACGGCGGTGGTGCGCTCTACACCACCGACTGGGCCCCTGCCTCCGTCGCTTCGTCGCCGATCGATGCGCCCTCCTGGGCCCTCGTCGACGGAGACGCCGCAGCCTCGGGTGCCGACTCGTACCCGTCGATGGCCGCGCTCGTCGAGGCCGTCGCCTCGGGCGTCGAGGCGCCGTCGGTGGTCGTGCTGCCGTGCGCGCCGCAGGGCGGTGACGTGCCGGCCGGTGTGCGGGCCGGGCTCGGCCGGGTCCTGGACGCGCTCCAGGCATGGCTGGCCGACGACCGCCTCGCCGACTCGCGCCTGGTCGTCGTCACCTCGGGCGCCGTCGCCCACCCCGAGATCACCGACCTCGCCGGCGCCCCCATCTGGGGCCTGATCCGCGCAGCCCAGGCCGAGAACCCCGGGCGCATCACCCTCGCCGACCTCGACGACCTCACCGCCCTTCCGCACGTCCTGGGCGCCGTCGTCGCCTCCGGCGAGCCCGAACTCGCCATCCGCAACGGCGAACTCTTCATCCCCCGCCTCACCCCGACCACCAGCACCACCGAACCCCAGCCGATCACCTTCGAAGCCGACGAGACCGTCCTCATCACCGGCGGCACCGGAGGCCTCGGCGCCCTCCTCGCCCACCACCTCGTCACCCACCACGGCGTCCGCCACCTCCTCCTCACCAGCCGACGCGGACCCGACGCCCCCGGCGCGAACGAACTCATCACCGAACTCGCCGCCCTGGGAGCCGAAGCGACCATCGCAGCCTGCGACGTCTCCGACCGCGACGCCCTCACCCAACTCCTCGACGGCGTGAACCTGCGCGGCATCGTCCACGCCGCGGGCACCGCCGCCAACGCCCTCACCAGCGCACTCACCGAACAGCACATCCACGACGTCCT
>NZ_JBEZUT010000579.1:0-3032 GCF_040636595.1 Kitasatospora sp. NPDC036755 | reverse complement strand
GTTCGACGTCATCCTCGAGGCCGCCGGCGACAAGAAGATCCAGGTCATCAAGGAGGTGCGCACCCTGACCTCCCTCGGCCTGAAGGAGGCCAAGGCGGGCGGTGGGGCCGGTCACGGACGCGGGAGCGGAGGAGGCCCGCACCGGGGCACCGGTCCAGGGCAACGGCCGTACGGCCGAGGAGACGGCCGCGGCCTGGCTGTCCGGCGAGCGGATCGACTGGCCCGCCGGTCCGGCCCAGGCACCGTGGGACTTCCCGCCGCCCGCCTTCGCGTTGGCGGAGTTCGACTTCCCCCGTGCCACGGCGGCTCCGGCCCCGGCCCAGACCGCGGTTCACGTTCCTGCGCAGGCCCAGGCCCAGGCCCAAGCCCCGGCCGGGCCGGTTGCCGCCGACGTCCCGCGGCGCCTTCCGGAGGACGCCTGGCTGCACCAGCCGCACTGGGCACGGCTGCGCCGCGCCGGCTCGGCGGTCGGCGTGCGCGGCTCCCGGCTGCTGGTGCTGCTCACGGACGGACCGGCGCACCCGGAGGTGGTCCGCGCCGTCGAGGCCGCGTACGCCCGGGTGGTGCGGGTCCGCGCCGCCGAGGCGTTCGCCCGGCGGGGCGAGGACCTCTACGAGGTCGACCCGGCCGACCCTTCCTCGCTCGGCCGGCTCCTCGACGCCCTGGCGGGTACGGGCGCGGGCGAGGACGGCATCGACTGGTTGCACGCGCTGCCGCTGGGGATCGACGGCCCGGTCGGCCGGGACAGCCTGGACCGGGCCCGCTGGGCCTGCCTGGACACGCCGGCCGCACTGCTGCGGGCCGTGGCCGAGGCCGAGCCCGCCGGGTCGCTCCGTCTGACGCCGTGGTGGCTCTCGTACCGGGCGCGGCCGGTGGACGGCCCGGTGGGGCGGCCGGAGGCGGGCCTGCTGGCCGGCCCGGTCGAGGTGGCACCCCAGGAGGGCGCCGCCGCGGGCCACTGGGTCGACCTCCCCGACGCGGACCCCGCCCACTGGGCCGTACCGCTGGCGGCGCTGCTGGCCGAGGCCGCCACCGCGCCGGACCGGGCCGCGCTTCCGCGCCGGCTGGCCCTCCGACGGGGCCACTGGTGGGAACAGGTCGCGCTGCCGGTGGCCCCGGCCGGTCCGTCCCCGGTCGGGCTGCCGGACGGCGGCGTGCACCTGGTCCTGGGCGGCACCGGCGGGATCGGCCGCAGCATCGCCGCCTGGCTGCTGGAGAACGGCAGCGCCCGGGTCCTGCTGCTGGCCAGGAACCCCCGGCTGCCGGAGGAGTTGACGCCCTGGGCCGACCGGGTCGAGCTGGTCGAGGCCGATCTCGCCGAGACGGCGCCCGAGGAGGTCCTGGCCCGGATCGACCGTCTCACCGACCGTGTCGACGGGGTGATCCACGCCGCCGGGGTGGCGAGCGGCGCCCTGATCGCCCGGCGGGACGCCGGGGCGATGGCGCGCGCGTCCGCCGCCAAGCTGCGGGGCGCCCTGCTGGTCGAGCGGCTGATCGAGCGCCACCGGCCGTCGGTGGCGGTCTACTGCTCGTCGATGGCCGCGGAGCTCGGCGGGGTCGGCCAGCTGGACTACGCGGCCGCCAACAGCCTGCTCGACGGGTTCGCCCAGTACCGGGCCGACGACGCCGAGACCACGGTCCGGCTCGGTGTGAACTGGGACGTGTGGAGCGAGGCCGGGATGGCGCTGCGCGCGCCGCTGGCCGACTCCCGTCACCGGGCGCACCTGTCGGTCGGGCTGACGGTGGCCGAGGGCACGCGGGTGTTCGCGCGGGCGATGGGACTGCGGCTGCCGCAGGTGCTGGTCTCCACCACCGACCTCCGGGAGTCCCGCGCGTTCTACGCGGCGCCCGAGGCCCCGGCCCTGGTGCCGACCGCTCCTGCCGCTCCTCCCGCGTCCACGGCGCCCGTCGCGTCGGTGCCCGTCGCGTCGGTGTCCACCGCCTCGGTGTCCGCCGGAGACCCGACGGCGGCCGACGCGGTGGGCGGGGACGCGGCCGTCCTGCTCCGCGACTGGCTGTGCGACTGGCTGGACCTCGACCACCTCGACCCCGACGCCCCGCTCTATGACCTGGGCGTCGACTCGCTGACCCTGCTCGACCTGATCGGCGTGGTGAAACGTCACTTCGACGTCGAGCTGGAGCTGTCACGGCTCAGCCACCGGGTCTGCCTCACCGAGATCCTGGCCCGCCTGTCCGAGGCGGCACCCGGCCGGGCCGTCGTCACCGAGGGCGTCGTCCCGGAGACCTGGCAGCACGGCACCGCGGACGACGTGCTCTGCCTGGTGCACCCGGTCGGCGGCGACATCCAGGCCTACCGGTCCCTGGTGTCGGCGCTGGACCCCCGGCTGACCGTCTGCCTGATCGCCGACCCCGCGCTGGAACGGCCCGGGACCGCCGACTGGACGCTGGCCGAGCGGGCACACCGCTACGCCGCCGCCCTGCGCGCCCGCTTCCCGGACGACACCCGGCGGCTGCACCTGGCCGGCTGGTCCTTCGGGGCCTGGGCGGTGATGGGGATGGCCGCGCAGGCGGAGGCGATCGGGCGGCCGGTCCACGGCGTCCACCTGATCGATCCGCCGCCGCCCGGGGCCGGCGAGCTCTACCGGGACCACGACGACGCCCGGCTCCAGGCGGTGTTCGCGCACGAGCTCGGGCAGGGCGGAGCGGCGGCCGCCGGTCCCGAGGCGCAGGGCTACGCCGAACGCCTGGTCCGGTGCTGCCGGGCCAACCTGCGGAGCATGGCCGGGTACCGGATGCCGCTGCTCAGCGCCACGCCCAGTCGAATCTGGCTGGCCGAACGGCCGGTGGAAGGGCTGCCGGCACCGGTGCCACCGGAGCGGCAGCGGGAGCTGTGGCGCCCGCACCTCCCGGAACCCAGTACCTGGCACCGGCTCGACACGACGCACTACGGCATCGTCCGCCCGCCCCACGCGCACGCGGTGGCGGCCGCGATCAACGCGGCGGTGACCGACGCGGCAGTGACCGGCGCGGCGGTCACGGACCCGGCGTCGGACGACACGGCCAGGGGCCGC
>NZ_JBEZUT010000578.1:0-3057 GCF_040636595.1 Kitasatospora sp. NPDC036755 | reverse complement strand
CTCCAGGCGGTACCCGTCGGGCGGGCCGAAGGCCGTCACGACGTGCCCGACGCCGCTGTTGCTCACGTACCGGGCGAGGTCGGCGTAGGCGAGCGCCGTCGGCGGCAGCCAGTTCGACCTCCAGCTGACCCTCGGGGCGGCCGCGGACAGCCTGGCCGGCTCCGTCCGCTACGACACCGACCGCTACCTGCCGGTGACCGCCGAGCGCTTCGCCGCGCAGTTCGCCACCCTGCTGTCCGGGATCGCGGCCGACCCGGCCCGGCCGGTCGGGGCCCTGCCCCTGCTCACCGCCGCCGAGCGGCGGACGCTGCTCGCCGAGGGCAACGACACGGCGCTCGACTACGACCCCGCCGACGGCGTGGTGCGCCGCTTCGAGGCCCGGGCCGCCCGTACCCCGTTGGCGGTCGCGGTCCGCGCGGCGGGCCCCGGGAACGGTTCCGCGGGCGCCGAGCAGCTGGACTACGGCACCCTGGACCGGCTGGCCGACGGCGTCGCCGAGCGGCTGCGCGCCCTCGGCATCGGCCCCGGCCGGACCGTCGGCGTCCTGCTGCCGCGCACCCCGCGCCTGCTCGCCGCCCTGCTCGGGGTGCTCAAGTCCGGCGCCGCCTACCTGCCGCTGGACCCCGGGCACCCGGCCGAGCGGCTGGCCCTGGTCCTGGCCGACGGCGCCGCGGCCGCGCTGATCACCGACCTGCCCGCCGAGCGGGTGCCGGCCGGCGACTGGACGGTGCTGGCGGCCGACACCATCGGCGAGGCCCGCCGTACGGCCGACACCGACCTCGACCCGCGCGCGGCGGCGTACGTGCTGCACACCTCCGGCTCGACCGGCCGCCCCAAGGGCGTGGTGGTGCCGCACCGGGCGCTGGCGAACCTGCTGGCCTCCTTCGAGCGCGACCTCGCGACCGCCCCCGGGTCCGGCTGGCTCTCCGTCACCACTCCGGCCTTCGACATCGCCGCGCTGGAGTACTTCCTGCCGCTGGCCACCGGCGCCACCGTGCACCTGGCGGACGCGGAGACGGCCGGCGACGGTTCGCGGCTGCGGGCCCGCCTGGACGCCGGCGGGGTCACCCACCTCCAGGCGACCCCGGTGACCTGGCAGCTGCTGCTGGACGCGGGCTGGTCGGGCACCCCCGGGCTGACCGCCCTGTGCGGCGGGGAGAGGCTTCCGGCCGAGCTGGCCGCCGAGCTGCTGGCCCGCGGCGCGCGGCTGTGGCAGGTCTACGGCCCGACCGAGACCACCGTCTGGTCGGCGCGCGGCGAGCTGACCGCCGCCGCCGACGGCGAGCTGCCGCTCGGCACGCCCGTCGCCAACACCCGCCTCCACCTGGTCGATCCGGCCCTGGAGCCGGTGCCGGCCGGGGTCACCGGCGAGCTGCTGATCGGCGGCGACGGCCTGGCCGACGGCTACCTCGGCCGGCCCGGCCTGACCGCGGAGCGCTTCGTGCCCGATCCCTTCGGCACCGAGCCGGGCGCGCGCCTCTACCGCACCGGCGACCTGGTGCGGCGCGGGCCCGGCGGGGCGCTGCTCTTCGTCGGCCGCGCCGACACCCAGGTCAAGCTGCACGGGCACCGGATCGAGCTGGGCGAGATCGAGGTCGCGCTGGAGGCGCTGCCGACGGTCCGCCGGGCAGCGGTCGTGGTGGACGGCGAGGGCGCCCGCGCCCGGCTGGTCGCCTTCCTGGAGCGGCACGGCGCCGACCGGCCGGCCCTGCCGGCGCCCGCCGAACTGCGCGAGCTGCTGCGGCGCACCCTGCCCGGCTACGCCGTCCCCTCACTGCTGCTGACGCTGGAGGAGCTGCCGCTGACCGCCAACGGCAAGGTCGACCGGCGGGCGCTGCCCGCGCCGGAGGCCGCCGGCCCGGACACCGGGCCCTCGGGCGCGGCCGAACAGCCGGTCGGTCCGACCGAGCGGCGGATCGCGGCCCTGCTCGCCGAGCTGCTCGGGACCGGTCCGATCGGCCGGCACGAGAACCTGTTCGACCGGGGCGCGCACTCGCTGCTGCTCGCCCGCTTCACCGAGCGCGCCCGGGCCGAGTTCGGGGCCGAGCTGCCCCTGCACCGGCTGTTCGAGCGGCCGACGGTGGCGGCGATGGCCGTCCTGGTGGACGCCGCGCCCCGAGCGGACCGGGCGGGCACGGCGGGCCGGCCGGGACCGGTCCGGGTGGACCGCTCCCGCTACGCCGTCAACCGCGGCTCCGACGGAGCGCTGCGCCCGGTGCTCGCCGGCGCGTCCCCCGAGGGCGCCCGCGCCGAGCGCCCGACCCTCACCGGAGAAGCCCGATGACCTCCGCCACCTCCCTCCCGGCCGCCCGGCCGGCCACCGGCCCCACGCCCCCGGCGGGCCGCCCGTACCTGCTCCGATGTCCGGTCTGCCGGGAGACCTACCAGGACGACGGGCTGCGGCTGGACTGCTCCGCGGCGCACCGGCCGGGCCTGCTGAGCACCGAGTACACCACCGGCTTCGCACCCGGCCCGGGCAGCGGCCCGTTCCGCTACGGCTGCTGGCTGCCGACCGCCGGCCGGCCCCCGGCCGGGGGCAGCGGCGGCGCCACCTACCGGGCCGAGCGGCTGGGCCGCGCACTGGGCCTGACCGAGCTGTGGGTCGCGTTCAGCGGCTACTGGCCGGAGCGCGGCGCGGCCCTCGCCACCGGCAGCTTCAAGGAGCTGGAGGCGCAGGCGGTCCTCGCCCGGCTGCCCGAGCGCCCGCCGGTGCTGGTGGTCGCGTCCGCCGGGAACACCGCCGCGGCCTTCCTGCGGGCCTGCTCCCGGCAGGGCGTGGAGTGCGTGCTGGTGGTGCCGGAGACGGCGCTGCCGGTGCTCGCCGCCGGCGGTGAACGGGCCGACTGCGTCCGGGTGGTGGCGGTGGCCGGCGACTACACCGACGCCATCGAGCTGGCCGACGCGATCGCCGCCCGGCCCGGCCACCAGGCCGAGGGCGGCACCCGCAACGTGGCCCGGCGCGACGGCCTGGGCACCGCGCTGCTGGCGGCCGCCGAGACCATCGGCCGGCTGCCCGACCACTACGTGCAGGCGGTGGGCAGCGGGGCCGGGGCGATC
>NZ_JBEZUT010000577.1:0-3075 GCF_040636595.1 Kitasatospora sp. NPDC036755 | reverse complement strand
CCCGCTGCTGTCGGCCTTCCTGATCGGGCGCCGGCGTCGAGACGTGGCCGCCAGGCTGCGCCACGTGGAGGAGATGTGACCACCCAGGCCGGCACCCGCGTGCCCACCGCCGACTCCGGCCACCGCCCCGCGCGCTGGGTCCGCACCAGGCTGCGGGCGAACCCACTGGCCGCGCTGCTCATGGCGGCCCTCGCGTTCGTCACCGTCTTCCTGGCGGCCGCCTTCCCCCGCGTCACGGACCGGGGCGCGGACGCGGCGCTCCAGGACTTCGTCCGCCAGAAGGGCCTCCACCCGACCAGCCTGCAGACCGCCTCCAAGACGAGGGACGACGAGACCGCCGACTCGCTGGACCGGGTGCAGCGGCACATCGTCGAGCAGGTCGGCGGGCAGCTGGCGCTGGACCGGCGCAACCTGGCCTACGGCGCCCGTGCCCTGGGCAGCCACTCCATGGCCAACCCGGGGTACGCCCACCTCTCGGACAAGCAGCCCTACCCGGACCTCGGCCTGCTCTACCTGCACGACCTGCCCGCCCGGGCGACCCTCACCGAAGGCACCTGGCCGACCGTCGGCACCGCCGACGGTCCGTTGCCGATCGTGATCAGCGAGAAGTCCGCCGAGACCATCCACATCAAGCTCGGCGACGTCATCGACAACGGCATCGACGACGTCGGCGCCGCACGGACCACCGTGGTGGTCGGCCTCTACCGGCTCAACGACCCCCAGGACCCGTTCTGGGACGACCTCGGCTGCCCGGACCGCGCCTGCCTGAACACCCAGCCCGAGCACGAGCGCTGGTTCACCACCGGGTTCGTCGGCGACGGCGGCGTGGCCGGGATGGTCCGCTGGGGTTCGACCGCCGAGAGCTTCTGGCGGCTGTCCGTCGACCCCGCCTCGCTGCACGCCGACCGGATCGACGAGACCCGCGGCGTCGTCACCTCCTTCCTGACCGGGCGCGACGCCACCGCCCTGGTCCGCGAGACCGGTCGCACCGACCTGCGCACCTCCTCGAGCCTGCCCGAGATCCTCACCCAGGCGGACGCGCGCTACCGGGCCACGCTGCCGCTCAGCACGATCGGCCCGGCCGGCGCCGCGGGCGTCACCACCGTGGTGCTGTTCCTGGCCGCCGCGCTCACCACCGACCGGCGCGCCGCGGAGATTCGGCTGCTCCGGGCGCGCGGCGGCTCCCTCGCCGGGGTGCTGCGGCGGCTGCTCGCCGAGGGCGCGGTCACCGTGCTGCCGGCCGCCGCGCTCGGCACCGTCCTCGCCCTGGTGCTGCTGCCCACCGTCCGGTGGGAGCGCGCGGTGCTGGCGGCCCTGATCGCGACCCTGATCGCGCTGCTGGCCTTCCCGGCCCGGGCCGCGCTGCTCTGGGCGCGTCCTCGGCCGGCCGGCGGCCGACGCCGACTGGTCGGCGAACTCTCCGTGCTGGCGGTGACCGCCGCGGCCGTGGCCGAGGTCCGGCGCCGCGGCGTCGGCCACGCCGGTGGTGGCGTGGACCCGCTCCTGGTCGCCGCCCCGCTGCTGCTCGCCGTCACCGGCGGGCTGCTGCTGGCCCGGATCGAGCCCCTCGTGGTCGGCCGGCTGGCCGCCCTCGTCGGCCGGGGCCGCGGGCTGGTCGGCTTCCTCGGCCTCGCCCGGGCCGCCCGCGACAACTCGGGCCGCCGCAAGCCCTCCGTACTGCCGCTGCTCGCCCTGCTGATCGCCGTCACCACGACCGGCTTCGGCGCCACCGTGCTCGACACCGTCGACCACGTGCGGACCCGCGCCGCGCGCCTCTCCACGGGCGGCGACATCGGCGTCTCCGTCCCGGACTACGCCTCCCTGACCGAGCAGTTCACCACGGCCGCCGCCGCCCTGCCGGGCGTCCGGACCTCGACCGGTGCCTGGGTCGAGTCCAGGACCCGCTTCTTCGGCGCCGACCAGGACTACACCGACGTCGACCTGGTGGCGGTGACCGATCCCGCCGCGTACGCCGAGATCGCCCGGACCCTCGGGGCCGGCGAGTTCGACCCGGCGAAACTGGCCGCCGCACCCGGCGGCAAGGACAGCCCGGTGCCCGCCCTGGTCAGCCGCGACCTCGCCAAGCGCCTGGCCGCGGGGCCGTCCCGGGTGCGCACGCCCAACGGCAACGACCTGCGCATCACCGTCGCCGATCTCGTCGGCGCCACCCCCGCGCTGCCGGACCCGGGCAGGCCCTTCGTCGTCGTTCCCGCCGGCCCCACCTGGGAACGGCTGCCGGACGCCAAGCGGGTGAACCAGTGGTTCGCCGTCGGCGACATCGACCCCGACCGGGTCAGGACGACCCTGCGGGACAACAGTGTGGCCCGGCCGGTCGGTCTCGCCAGGCTGATCGCGGACGACGCCACGGCCACCGGCAAGGACACCCACGGGCTGCCCTCCGGCTACGCGGTGCACAGCAGCCGCGAGACCGCCGACGCGCTCGGCGACGACCCGCTGCAGCACGCCGCCGGGCGGCTGTTCTGGTACGCGGCCGCCGCCGGAGCCGGGTTCGCCCTGCTCGCCGTCCTGCTGACGCTGGCCCGGGCGGCGGCCGACCGCACGGCGGTGCTCGCCCGGCTGCGGACCATGGGGTTGCGGCCCCGGCAGGGGTTGGCGCTGATCGTCACCGAGGCGTTGCCGCAGAGCCTGGCGGCGGCGGTCGGCGGTGGCCTGGTGGCGCTGGTGGCGGTCGCCCTGCTGGGCGGCGCCTTCGACATCTCGACGCTGGTCGGCGCCGATGTCGGGGACGTCGTCACCCCCGTGCTGCTGCCGGTGCTGCTGCCCACCGCGGGCCTGACCCTGCTGGTCGGGCTCGGGGTGGTACTGGAGACGCTGGTCGCCGGGCGGCGCCAGATCGCCACCGAACTGCGGGCGGGGGAGCAGTCGTGACAGCGAGACCGGGACCACGGGCCGTGACCGTGCGGACCACCACCCCGAGCCGGCCGACCACCGGGACCGGCCGAACCGTTCACATCGTCAGGACAGGAGATCAGCGGTGATGGGTGCTTCTGGGCAGCGGACGGTCACTGAGGCGCCGAGCCTTGAGGTGTTGCGGGAGCGGGCGTTGGCGGCTGC
>NZ_JBEZUT010000576.1:0-3094 GCF_040636595.1 Kitasatospora sp. NPDC036755 | reverse complement strand
GAACACGACGGCGACGACGGCGCTCAGCCAGAGCGGGCGGGTGCCCACGACGGCGCGGAGTTCGGCGAGGAAGGGGGGAATGGCCATGGCCGCAGGCCACCGGCCGCGTACGGACGGCCCCCCTCCCGGTTCGTCTCAGAGAGCAGGTCCCGCACGTGTCCGTATCCACCTCGACCGCCCCGGCGCCGCCTTCCCCGCAGAGGCGCCGTGGGGGAAGGGCGCCGGCCGCACCCCCGGGCGGCCGGCGCCGGCGGCCCCCGCTGCTGCTGCTCCTTCCGGCCGCGGTCATCCTGATCCCGCTGGTCGCCTACCCGATCTACCAGCTCGGCCTGCTGTCCGTCCTGGACTTCGGGCAGGCGCAGGCCTCCGGCGGCGCCCCGACCTCCTTCGTCGGCTTCGGCAACTACACGAAGATCCTGGAGGACGAGCAGTTCTGGACGGTGCTGTTCCAGACCGTCGGCTTCGCCGCGTTCTGCGTGGTCGCCACCCTGGCCGTCGGCGCCACCCTCGCGGTGCTGCTCACCAAGGTCGGCCGGTGGCCCCGGCTGCTGCTGACCACCGCGGCGATGGCCGCCTGGGCGGCGCCGGCGATGACCGGATCGACGGTGTGGAGCTTCCTGTTCGACACCAACCTCGGCCTGGTCAACCACACCCTGGAAGGGCTCGGACTCTCCGGCTTCCACGAGTTCAACTGGTTCTACGACAAGTGGACGGCGTTCCTGATCGTCGGCGCCGTGGTGGTGTGGCACTCCTTCCCGTTCGTGATGGTCACCCTCTACGCGGGCATCCGGGCGATCCCGGAGGAGATCATGGAGGCGGCCGCCCTGGACGGCGCCAACACCTGGACCACCTTCCGCCGGATCACCGCGCCGATGCTGCGGCCGATCCTGACGATCGTGGTGATCCAGTCGGTGATCTGGGACTTCAAGGTCTTCACCCAGATCTACGTGATGACCGAGGGCGGCGGCATCGCCGGCCAGAACCTGGTGCTCAACGTGTACGCGTACCAGAAGGCGTTCGCCTCCTCGCAGTACGGGCTGGGCGCGGCGATCGGCGTGATCATGCTGCTGATCCTGGTGATCCCCACGGTCCTGTACATCCGCACGCTGCGACGGACGGGGAACGAACTGTGAGCCCGGCGAACCCCCCTGCCGTGCGGCCGGAGACGCCCGTGCGGTCCGAGAAGCCCGTACGGCCCGCGAAGCCGGTGCGGCCCGTGCGGAACACCCGCGGCCGGTGGCGGCTGGCCGCCAACACCGGCGCGATCGTGCTGGCCGTGGTCACCGCCTTCCCGATCTTCTGGATGGTGCTCTCGGCCTTCAAGCCCAAGGGCGAGATCCAGTCCCTCGAACCCCGGCCGTGGACGGCCCGCCCCACGCTGGACAGCTTCCGCCAGGTGCTCAGCGTGGACGGCTTCGCCCGCTACTTCGGGAACAGCCTGGTGGTCGCGCTGTCGGTGGTGGTGCTGTCGGCGATCGTGGTCTTCCTGGCGGCGGTGGCCGTCACCAGGTTCCGCTTCAAGTTCCGCACCACCATCATGGTGATGTTCCTGATCGCCCAGATGATCCCGGTCGAGGCGCTGACCATCCCGCTGTTCTTCATGTTCCGCGACGCCGGACGGTTCGCCCCGGGCATCGGGCTGAACACCCTGGCCTCGCTGGTCCTGGTGCAGCTGGCGTTCTCACTGCCGTTCGGGATCTGGATGATGCGCGGTTTCGTCGCGGCCGTCCCGGTCTCGATCGAGGAGGCGGCGCAGATCGACGGGGCCAGCCGGACCCGCATCCTGTGGCGGATCCTGCTGCCGCTGGTGGCGCCGGGCCTCGCCGCGACCAGCGTGTTCTCCTTCATCGCGGCGTGGAACGACTTCGTCTTCGCCAAGACCTTCATCATCAGCGCCACCGAGAACCAGACGCTGCCCTCGGCGCTGCTGGTCTTCTTCAAGCCGGACGAGAACGACTGGGGCGGGATCATGGCGGCGTCCACGCTGATGACGGTGCCGGTGCTGATCTTCTTCATCGCGGTGCAGCGCAAGCTGGTCTCGGGGCTGGCCGGCGCGGTGAAGGACTGACCCGTGTCGACTGGTCACGTGCTCGGGAGTCCCGCCGTCGGCGGGACTCCCGCAGCCGTTCCGGGACCACGCGCTCAGGAGACGAAGCCGACGATGTCGGCGTCCTTCCACCGCTCCGCGAGCCGGAGCCAGCCGACGACCTCCGCGACGGCCTCGGCCACCTCGCGCTCCGGCGCGGGAGTGCGGCCCTCGCGCTCGGCCCGGGCGAACTGCTCCAGCGCCCGCCGGCAGTCCTCAGCCGACCAGGTGCCGCAGGACGGCACGTCGCAGGAGGGCAGTTCGGCGGGAAGGCCGCCGTACTGGAAGTCCGCGACCGAGACGGCGGTGATTCCGTACGCCTTCAGGCCGTCGTCGACCACCTCCAGCCAGTTGCCCCGGAACGGGCCGAAGGAGTCGACCTCCAGAGGGCGGCCGACCAGCCAGCACAGCCGCCGGTACGCGTAGCCGTACTGGAAGGAGTGGTCCTCGTCCTCGGAGAAGGGGCCGCCGTGCACCACGGCGCGCAGTGCCTCCAGGGCGGTCGGGGCGCCCTGCGCGATCTCGTCGGCGAAGTGCTCGTCGGACCTGTCCAGGGACGGGCCGAAGTACGCGAGGGCCTCGTCGACCGCCCCGTCGTCGCCGCTGCAGACGCGGACGCGGAGCTCCGCGGGGTCGACCAGGTACGCGCACAGGAAGGAACTCATGCGAGCACGGTAGCGGCCGCAACGGACAGCCGGGTCGGCGGGGCCGGTCGCGTCACGGCGCCGGGGCTGAGGTCTGAACGGTCTTGCGGCACAGTGGAGTTGACGAATCGGAAGCAGCGGTTCCGGTTTTCTTTCGAGAGCTCCGAACCGGTGCGCCGGCGTGGGTGCGCCGGGTCGGGTGCGCCGAAGCCGGGGGTCAGGCCGCCGCCGTGGAGCCGCGGGCCGGGACCGCGACCAGGACGAACTCCGCGCCGGCGTCGTCCCGGACCAGCGCGGTGCGGCCGAACGGGGCCGGCGCCGGCCCCGCGTCGACGGTGCCGCCGCGCTCGCGCAGCCGGGCGTC
>NZ_JBEZUT010000575.1:0-3095 GCF_040636595.1 Kitasatospora sp. NPDC036755 | reverse complement strand
CCGCGGGGCGGCGCCACCCCCCCCGGGGCGCACCCCCCCCCCCCCCCCCCCGTCCCCCGGGGGGGCGCCGGCCCCCCCCGGCCCGCCCCCCGACGGGCCGTTCGCGTTTCGCGTTGACCTTCGCCTTCGTCGTGGGCCGTGGCCGTGGGCCGTGGACCAGGGCCCGCGCGGCGGCGCGCCGTGCAGGCGATCGGAGTGCCGGAACGGTGCGCCGGGTTGACGCCGGTCGGTGGTCCCCGGGCCGTCCGGCAGCACCCCGGGCGGCGAGGGGTGGCCTTTGGGGGCACGGGGACCGCAGGGGCGAACGGATGTTCCCGGAGTTTGTGGGGCCATGGGGGCGGACTGGGCGAGATTCACCCTATCGGGGGGTAGAAGGGCTCTGTGCGAGCTCCGTCGGGCCCTGGTGATCTAGGGTTCCGGGTGGGCCGCCGGGAGACGGTGGCCGCACTTCGCGTTAATCGCCAACGCCCCCACCAGCACACGGATCTGATGATCCGTCGTGGCATGCGCCAGGGCGGGCCGGTGTGCCCCTGGACGTGTGCCCGATCACAGGAAACGGAGAGCCCTGCCGATGACCGTGGACACGAGCCCGGAGGCAGTGCAGGCCAAGCAGCAGAGCCTTGCGACGGCCGCTGCCCGAAACCTTGCCACCACGACCAAGTCCGCACCGCAGATGCAGGAGATCACCTCCCGCTGGCTGCTCAAGGTGCTCCCCTGGGTGCAGGCGGCCGGTGGCGCCTACCGGGTCAACCGTCGGCTCACCTACGCCGTCGGCAACGGCGTGGTCGAGTTCATCAAGACGGGCTCCCAGGTCCGGGTGATCCCGGCGGAGCTGGGCGAGCTGGCCCTGCTGCGCGGCTACGAGGACGAGGACGTCCTCGCCGCGCTGGCCGACCGCTGCCAGCAGCGGGACTTCGGCCCCGGCGAGGTGCTCACCACCCAGGGCGAGGCCGCCGACAAGATCTTCCTGATCGCCCACGGAAAGATCAACCAGATCGGCACCGGCAAGTACGGCGACGACACCGTGGTCGGCGTGGCCGGCGACGGCGACCGCTTCGGTGACGACGCGCTGCTGAACCCCGACGCCGTCTGGGAGTTCACCGCCAAGACGGCCACCGCCGGTGTCGCACTGACGCTGACCCGGGCGGACTTCGCCGCCATCCGGGACAACGCGCCCAGCCTCCAGGAGCACCTCCAGGCCTTCCTGGCCCTGCCGCTCCAGGCGCAGAACGAGCGTGGCGAGGCCGAGATCGCCATGTCGGCCGGCCACCACGGCGAGTACGAACTGCCCGGCGCCTTCGTGGACTACGAGCTCAAGCCCCGCGAGTACGAGCTCAGCGTCGCGCAGACCGTCCTCAAGGTGCACACCCGCGTCGCGGACCTGTACAACCAGCCGATGAACCAGACCGAGCACCAGCTGCGGCTGACGATCGAGGCCCTGCGCGAGCGCCAGGAGCACGAGATCGTCAACAACCCGGAGTTCGGCCTGCTCAACAACGCCGACTTCGACCAGCGGATCCAGACCCACTCCGGCCCGCCCACCCCGGACGACCTGGACGAGCTGCTCAACCGCCGCCGTGACCCCGACTACCTGCTCGCCCACCCGCGGACCATCGCCGCGATCGGCCGGGAGTTCAACGCCCGCGGGCTGTACCCCACCCACGTCGACCTCGGCGGGCAGCAGGTGCCGGCCTGGCGCGGGGTGCCGATCCTGCCGTGCAACAAGATCCCGATCACCAAGGAGAACACGAGCTCGATCCTCGTGATCCGTACCGGTGAGGACAACCAGGGCGTCATCGGCCTGCACCAGACCGGCATCCCGGACGAGTACCAGCCCTCGCTCTCGGTCCGCTTCATGGGCATCGACGAGAAGGCGATCATCTCGTACCTGGTCAGCGCCTACTACTCGGCCGCCATCCTGGTGCCGGACGCGGTCGGTGTGCTGGAGAACGTGGAGATCGCGCACCGCCGCAGCTGAGCGCGCAGAACCCGCGAGCACGGGCCGTAACCGCTCGGCTCGAAGATCGTTTGACCTGATGACGGACGGCCCGCCCCGGCAGGCGGGCCGTCCGCCTGACTGCGTCTGATCACTTCTGGTCGTGCCCGATGGATTTCCTGTCGGGATTGCGACCGTATTCGATCTTTCTCACTCGTTCTGCCCAATCCGTCGCGGCCGGTCGGCCCGAGCCCGTTCCGTCCTCCCCGGACGACCCGAGAGGTGAGTGGAGCCATGCCCCAGCGTCGGCAGATCCGCCGGATACCGCGCGGCGGCGGTGGGGGCACGCCCCCCGGGCGGCGGGTGCGGCTGATCGGCGCGACGGCCGGTGTGGTCGCGATCTGCGCGCTGGTCGGCGGTGCGACCGCCTCCGGTGCCGGGAACTCCGGCGGGTACCCGCACGGCCCGGTGGTGGACACCTGCGTGTGCGAGGAGACCGACGTCTCGATATCGGTACGGCCGGGCGGGCAGGTGACCGTCGGCGTGGACGTGGACGTCCAGGTCGGGGTCAGCGTCGCTCCGGGCTCCGGCCCCGGGCACCACGAACCGAAGCCCCCGCACGGGCACCACCCCTGCCACACGCACAAGCCGGGCCCGAAGCCCACCGTCTCGCACTTACCGTCGCCGTCCCACCCCTCGCCCCACTTTCCCTCGCCGCCCTTCACCTCGCCCTCGCGGCCGGTGGGGCTGCGGAGCGAGAGCGGGCGGCCGGTCGAGGGGCACGGTGGTTCCGGGCAGGCCGGGCCGGGCCATGACGGCAGGGACCAGGACGACGAGTACGGCGACGACGAGTACGGGGATGAGGAGTACAGAGGCCACGGCTGGCACCACCATCACCATCACCACCATCACCACCCGTGCCCGAGTCCGACACCCACCCCGAGCCCCACGCCCACGCCGTCGGCCACGCGGACTCCGACTCCGACGCCCACCCCGACGCCCACTCCTACACCGTCGCCCACCCCCACCGCGTCGCCGAGCCCGAGTCCGAGTCCGAGTCCGAGCCCCACCTCGTCACCGACCACGCCGACCCCGAGCGCGACGCCGGCCCCCAGCCCCTCGCCCGCGCCCCCGGCGCCCCCGGCCTCCCCGGCGCCGC
>NZ_JBEZUT010000574.1:0-3102 GCF_040636595.1 Kitasatospora sp. NPDC036755 | reverse complement strand
GTGCGCCGCCGCCCGGCGACGGGCTGAACCGGCGGCGGGCCGAACCGCCGCCGCACGCTTCGCAGCCGGCCGGGCCTGATCAGTCCGTGCCCGCCGGGACCTCGCCGTCGCGGACGGCCCGGGCGTGGCGGAACATCGCGTCGGTCACGTCGGCCAGGACGCCGCCGAGGAGCAGCTGCGGGGAGTAGAAGGACCGGGCGGCGTCGGCGACGGCGGTGGCGGCGATGCCGATCTGGTCCAGCCCGGTGCGGCGCAGTCCCTCGATCGACGTCCCCCACACGACCCGCCCGATGCCGGCCCACGCGCAGGCGCTCATGCACATGGGGCAGGGTTCCGCGGTCGTGTACAGGGTGGTGGCGCCCCAGTCGGGGTCGTCGGCCCGCTGCGCGTGGTCGTCGATGGCGACCATCTCCCCGTGGTACGTCGGGTTCTCCCCGGCGGCGGCGACCCCGCGGGCCACCACGACCCCGGAGCGGACGATCACCGCTCCGAAGG
This sequence comes from Kitasatospora sp. NPDC036755, assembly GCF_040636595.1. Classification (NCBI taxonomy): domain Bacteria; kingdom Bacillati; phylum Actinomycetota; class Actinomycetes; order Kitasatosporales; family Streptomycetaceae; genus Kitasatospora; species Kitasatospora sp. NPDC036755. Next base: position 2,607 of record NZ_JBEZUT010000574.1, on the reverse strand, counting down.
GGTAGCGCTCCAGCTTGCGGCCCTCGGCGACCGCCTCGGCCATGAAGGACTCATGGCCGCGCCGCCGGTCCTGCGACGGCGCCTGTGGCTCCGGTCGCTGCCCCGGTTCCGGCCGCGCGACCGGCACGGCGCGCGCGGCGTACGGAGCGGCCCCGGCCGCGGCGGCGGTTCCGAGGAAGGAGCGCCTGTCCGACATCCCTGTGTTCTCCGTCCGTCGTCGTGCCGGCACGACGGGTGTGCCGGGTACGACGGCATTCTGCGCGGGCGGGGGCGCGCGGCGCCGGAGTTCACCGGATTCCGCCGGTCCTCGGCCGCCCGGGGTCCGATGTCCGACGTCCGGACCCGACGTCCGACGACCGCTACTGCCGCCGGTACTCCTGCCGGTCGGCGTCGTACGCGAAGAGCCCCGCGTAGCGGCCCCAGTCGGTCGCCGTCTCCAGCTGCCGGTCGGTCTGCCCGACGGTGTAGTGGCGGCCCAGCAGGTCGCGCAGAAAGCCGGTGCGGACGGTGGCGCCGGGCCGGTCGCCGAGGCTGTTGGCGATCAGCTTGATCAGCGGCACCTCCAGGGCCGCGGCGGCGAAGACGGCGCGGGAGTCCTGGGCGTCGGCCCCGGTGTAGTCGGCGCCGGCCTCGGTGAGCAGCAGGTCGTCGCCGTGGACCTCGGCGAAGCCGAGCAGGTCGAGGGCGTCGACCTGGGGGAGCAGGTCGTCGATGTCCAGGCCGAGTTCGTCGGCGAGCCCGGCCAGGTCGCAGCTCCCGCCCCGGTGGGCGATGGTCTCGGCGAGGCCGGAGAGGCCGTCGACGCCGGCCGGCGGCAGCGGGGTGCCGGCGATGGTGCGGCGGTCGGGGCCGGGGTCGGGGCCGGCGCGGCCGGGGGCCCGGGTGTCCTTGGGCCGGCCGGTCATGATCCGGTACACCCGGTCCACGAGTTCGTCGAAGGCGGCCGAGTCGCGGTCCCGCGGCCGTTCCAGCGCGACCTCGACGGTTTCCCGGATGGTCCCGTACGGGCGGGTGCCGAGGACCACGACGCGGTCGGCCATCAGCACCGCCTCCTCGATGTTGTGGGTGACCAGGACGACGGCCCGGGTGGGGAACTGGCCGGAGTCCCACAGCTCCATCAGCTCGCCGCGCAGGTTCTCGGCGGTGAGCACGTCGAGGGCGGAGAACGGCTCGTCCATCATCAGCACGTCCGGCTCGACGACCAGCGCCCGGGCGAAGCCGACCCGCTGGCGCATGCCGCCGGAGAGCTCCTTGGGGTAGGCGGACGCGAAGCCGGTCAGGCCGATCAGGTCGATGGCCTGGGCGGCGGCGCGGGCGCGTTCCCGGGGCGGCACCCCGCGGGCCTCCAGGCCGAGCTCGACGTTCTGCCGGACGGTCAGCCAGGGCAGCAGCGCGAAGGTCTGGAAGACCAGCGCGGTGCCGGGGTTGGCGCCGGTGAGCGGGGTGCCGCGGTAGCGGACGGTGCCGGAGCTGGGCGGGATCAGGCCGGCCAGGCAGCGCAGCAGGGTGGACTTGCCGGAGCCGGAGCGGCCGAGCACGGCGACGATCTCGCCGGCCCGCACGGTGAGGTCGATGCCGGAGAGCACCGGCAGTTCGCCGGCGGCCCCGGCGTAGGCCTTGGTCAGGCCGACGGTCTCCAGCAGGACCTCCTCGTCCCCCTCGGAGTCGAAGCCGGAGTCGAAGCCGGAGCCGGAGCCGAAGCCGGACTCGAAGACGGCCCTGGCGTCGGCCCCGGAGGCGGCCCCGGCCGAGGGGGAGGAGGCGGTGGCGCGGGCGGGCTCAGAGGCCCGGCGGCGGAACGGGAAGCGCATCGGCGGACTCCGGACTACAGCGAGTAGCGGCGCTCGGCCAGCCGGTACAGCCGGCGCCAGAGCAGACGGTTGAGGACGACGACGTACAGGCTCATCACCGCGACCCCGGCGAGCAGCCGCGGGTGGTCGCCCTGTTCGGCGGCCCGGGCGATGTACGCGCCGAGGCCGGTCGCGGTCAGGGTGGTGGAGCCGAAGGTGACCACCTCGGCGACGATGGAGGCGTTCCAGGCGCCGCCGGAGGCGGTGATCCCGCCGGTGACGTACGCCGGGAAGATCGCGGGGACGATCAGCCGCCGCCAGCGCTGCCGGCCGCGCACGCCGAGGTCGTCCATCGCCTCGCGCAGGTCGGCGGGGACGGCCATGGCGCCGGCGATGGCGTTGAACAGGATGTACCACTGGGAGCCGAGGGCCATCAGCAGGATGCCGCCGAGGTCGATCGACACCCCGGTGCGCAGCAGCAGCCAGACCGCCAGCGGGAAGAGGAAGTTGGCGGGGAAGCCGGCCAGTACCTGGACGACGGGCTGGGCGATCCTGGTCAGCCGGGGCGAGAAGCCGATCTTCACACCGATCGGCACCCAGACCACGGTGGCCACCGCGACCAGCACGACCACCCGGGCGAGGGTGGCGAGCCCGAGCAGCAGCGGCTCGCCGAAGACGCCGAGTCCGGTGCGGTCGGCGAGGTAGCGGCCGAGGTCGACGACGCCCCAGAGCACGATGCCGCCGGAGACGACGGCGAAGGCCACGTCCCCGGCCCGGCGCCGGCCGGGGCGGACGGCCCGCGGCCGGTCGGCGGTGC
>NZ_JBEZUT010000573.1:0-3130 GCF_040636595.1 Kitasatospora sp. NPDC036755 | reverse complement strand
CGCGGGGGAAGGCCTCGAGGTCGGGCACGCCGGGCGCGAGGTCGATCCGGGCGGGGGTGGCGCGCAGCAGGTCGAAGACCTCGGGGCCGGGCTCGGCCCGGAACAGCGCGGGTGCCGGGCTGGGCGGTCGTGTCTCGCTCGCCGCCTCCGGTGCGGCGGTGGCGGCCGCGACCACCACCGTGCCGCCCCGGCCGCGGCCGGCGACCTGCCCCTCCTCGGCGAGGCGCTGGTAGGCCTCGGTCACCACCCCGCGGGAGACGCCGAGTTCGGCCGCCAGGACCCGGCCGGCGGGCAGTCTGGAGCCGACCGGGAGCCGGCCGTCGGCGACGGCCTCGCGCAGCCGGCGGGCGAGCCAGTCGGTGAGGCCGCCGGGCGGGGCGTCGGCGGTGTCGAGCTGGAGGAAGTCGGCGCCGACCTCTTTGGACCGGTCGGATCCCTCGGCTTTGGACCTGTTCACCGGACCATAGTGGCGGCGAGGGTGGGGCCATGACCACGGAAACGTCCATGACCGCGGAAACGTCCACGAGCGCAGAAACGCCCACGAGCGCGGAAACGCCCACGGTGCCCGCGGGGGCGCGGGAGCGCGGCCCCGACTACGTCCACGGCTACTCGGAGGACGAGGCGCGGCGCCTCGGCGACCAGGCCGACACCCTCGCCGAACTGCTGCACGCGGGTACGGCCTTCCCCGCGGGCAGCCGGGTGCTGGAGGCGGGCTGCGGGGTGGGGGCGCAGACCGTGCACCTGCTGGCCGCCAGCCCCGGCGTACGGCTGACGGCGGCCGACCTCTCGGCGCGGTCGCTGGCCCAGGCCCGCGCCCGGGTGGCCGCGCAGGCGCCGGCCGCGGACGTCGTCTGGCACCACGGCGACCTGCACCGGCTGCCGTTCCCGGACGGCTCCTTCGACCACGTCTTCCTGTGCTTCGTGCTGGAGCACCTGCCCGACCCGGCGGCCGGGCTGGCGGCGCTGCGCCGGGTGCTGCGGCCGGGCGGGACGATCACGGTGATCGAGGGCGACCACGGCTCGGTGTTCTTCCACCCGGAGAGCCGGGCGGCCCGCGACACCGTCGACCACCTGGTCCGGCTGCAGGCCCGGGCGGGCGGCGACGGACGGCTCGGCCGCCGCCTCCACCCGCTGCTGACGGCGGCCGGATTCGACCGGGTGACGGTCCGCCCGCGCACGGTCTACGCCGACGACGGCCGTCCGGCCCTGGCGGAGGGCTTCACCCGGCGGACCTTCGTCCCCATGGTCGAGGCCGTCCGGGCGGAGGCGCTGGCCGCCGGGCTGACCACCCCGGAGGCCTTCGACCGGGGCATCGCGGAACTGCGCCGCGCGGCCGAGCCGGGCGGGACGTTCCACTACACCTTCTTCAAGGCGGTGGCGGTCCGGCCGTAGTGCGGCCCCCGCGGGCGGGGTCGCGCACGGGGGTCGTGACCGCGCCCACGGGGGGCCGGGTGACGGAGAGCCGCTACTCCGGGACGTCCCCGAGGTCCGCCAGCAGGATGCGCATCGCCTCGACGAGCGCGCCGCGCCGGGCCTCGTCGAGGCCCGTCAGCATCCGGTGCTCGGTGGCGAGGTGGTCGGGCAGCGCGCGGTCGATCAGATCGTGCCCCTCGGGGGTGAGGACGACTTCGCGGCTGCGGCCGTCCTGGTCGCTGCGGGTGCGGGTGACCAGGCCGCGGGCCTCCAGCCGGTCGAGGCGCTGGGTGATCGCGCCGGAGGTGACCATCGCGGACTGCATCAGCCCGGTGGGGGTGAGCCGGTAGGGCGGGCCGCTGCGCTTGAGGGTGGCGAGGACGTCGAAGGAGGCGGCGTCCAGCCCGTGCTCGGCGAAGGTGCGGTTGAGCGCCGCGTCCACCAGCCGGTAGAGGCGTTTGAGCCGGCCGAACACCTCCATCGGGGAGGCGTCCAGGTCGGGGCGCTCGGCGCCCCACTGCGCGACGACGCGGTCCACATGATCTGCCACGGGTTCAGGGTAGGCGATCCCCGACATATCCCTTAGCACTGAGGTAACCGTGAGCCACCTCACTCGGCCACTGCGGTGAATAATGCCTTAGCACTGAGATACATTGCCTTAGTGCTAAGAAATCGCCTCGCCCTCGTCCTGGTGACGGCCCTCGCCCCGGCGGTCCGGGGCACGACCTACCCGGCCACCACCCGCGAGAACGCCTGACCCCGTTCCACCACCACTCCCGAGGAGCACCCCCATGCGCATCACCGTGTTCGGCGCCACCGGCAACGTCGGCAGCCGGGTCGTGGCCGAGGCCCTGGCCCGCGGCCACCACGTCACCGCCGTCGTACGGGACCCGGCCAAGCCGCACGGTCTGCCGGCCACCGTCCCCCTGGTCCTCGGCGACGCCCGCGACCCCGAGGACGTCGCCCGGATCGCGGCCGGGCAGGACGTGGTGATCACCGCCACCCGTCCGGTGCCGGGCAGCGAGCACGAACTGGCCACCGCCACCAAGGGCCTGCTCGCCGGGGTCGCCGGCACCGGCACGCGGCTGCTGGCCGTCGGCGGCGCGGGCAGCCTGCTGGTGCCGGGCGGCGACGGGACCGCCCTGGTCGACAGCCCCGGCTTCCCCGACGAGATCCGGCCGATCGCCCTGGCCTGCGGCGAGCAGTTCGACCTCTACCGCGCCGCCGGGCCGGACGTCGACTGGACGTACCTGAGCCCGGCCGCGCTGCTGGAACCCGGCGTGCGCACCGGCCGGTTCCGGATCGGCCGCGACGAACTGCTGGTCGACGCCGCGGGCGCCTCGGCGATCTCCATGGAGGACCTCGCCGTCGCACTCCTCGACGAGGCCGAGCGGCCCACCCACCGCCGGGCCCGCTTCACCGCCGCGTACTGAGCGTCGGGCCACCTGCACCTCCCGCCCCGGCGGGGGTGTACCCAGCACCACCCCGAAGACGGCAGCAGGGGTGATCGATCATCAGGCCCGGCCCGGACAGGATCGTTCCCGTGACCAACACCGCAGCCCGGCCCACCGGAACCGTCCCGCCCCGCACCCGGCGCACCCGTCGCGCCGCCCTCGTCCTCGCCGCCGCCGTCCTGGAGGCCAGCTGCAGCTCGCCCATACCCGCGATGATGGTCTGGCCGGTCTCCTCGTCCGTGTTGACCTGGAAGGACGGGTCC
>NZ_JBEZUT010000572.1:0-3133 GCF_040636595.1 Kitasatospora sp. NPDC036755 | reverse complement strand
GGCGATCGAGGTGAGCACCCGGCCCACCTCGGACATCGGACGGGCCAGGTCGTCGACGCCCCAGGGCGTCAGCCGGCCGGCAGCGCGCGGGCGAGGGAGCGGTAGAAGGCCAGGACCCCGGGTTCCTTCGGGGACAGGTGGCCGCGCTCGGCGAACCGGGAGCCGGCCACCCGCTGGACGGCCTCCATGCCCAGCCGGTCCTCCCGGTTCACCACCGCGGCGCTGCGCGCGTTCTCCTCGCGGAGCGCGTCCAGGTCCTGGCCGCCGAGCGCGGCCGGATGCGTCAGCACCCCGCCCCGGACCTCGATCCGGTCGATGGCGAGCGGGATCATGCTGATCCAGACCACCGAGTCCCCGAACGCCGCGAGGCTCGCGGAGGGGAACACCGCGCAGTTGTACATGGTGGCCCGTTGATCGGCGCTGAGCGGCAGCGCCGTGTCCGCCAGCGGTTCCCGGAACGGGCTGAGCAGCCGGGTGACCCAGCGGGACTCGGTGCGCACCTCCATCGCTCCGCCGGGCGGGGTGATCAGCGCGACGGTCGTCGGGTGGAGCCCCATCGCGTGGTAGTTCTCGTGGGCGTTCTGCACCGCGATCTTCCAGTTGCACCGCCACACTTCGGTGAAGCCGGTGACCGGCGTCATCTCCGTCAGCCGGTAGGCGGCGAGTTCCTCGCCGATCCGGCCCAGGTGGGGTGCCAGGGGCTCGGCATCCGGGTCGGCGTTGACGAAGACAAAGCCCTGCCACTCCTCCACCGACGTGGGCGGGCGGCGCGCGCCCGTGGCGGACCTGGTGCGCAGGACCCCGTCCTCCTCCCTGGTCACGGTGACGGGCCGGCCGGCGGGCGCGAGGGTCACCGACGCGCCCGCCTCGGCCAGGTCGCCGACATGACCGGCCAGCAGCCAGGACCGTCCGAAGACCCGTTCGCGTTCGGCCGCCCACAGCTCCGGCGACGTGAAGGCCGCCGGGGACAGGCTCAGCCGGGGGGCGTCCTCGTCCAGGTATCGCCCCAGCTCCGCCACGAGCTCCGTGAGCGTCATGCTGCTCCTCCTCCCTTCCGGTGACGGGCCGTGAGCCGTTCGATGACGGTGACGGCCTCGTTCGGTGTCGGCATCTCCTGGATCTCCCGCCGCAGCCGTCGTGCGTGTTCGGCGAACGACGGCTCGTCGAGCACCCGCGCGACCGTCTCCCGGAAGCGGTCGCGGGTGAACGAACGCAGCGGCAGGGCAAGGAGGTTGCCCTGTTTCTCGTACTCCTCGCCCATGGCCTCGGTGACCCACTCCCAGCCGGTGAGGAGGACCTGGGGCACGCCGTGGAACTCTGCGGTCGCTTTGGTCTGGTAGCCGGCGTGGTGCACGACGGCCGCGCAGGTCGGCAGCAGGTCGTGCATCGGCACGTGGTCGACCACCCGCACGGTGCCCGGGAGCCGCGGCAGGTGGGCGCGCTGCCGTTCGGAGAGCGCGGCGACCACCTCGACGTCCAGGTCGGCCAGGGCGTCCAGCATGCCGGCGAGCACCGCGTCGAGGTCCCACAGGCCGTAGCCGCCGTCGATGCTCACCCCGAGGGTGAGGCAGACCCGGGGCCGCGCCGGCGCCTCGCGCAGCCAACGGGGCACCACGGAGCGGCCGTTGTACGGGACGTAGCGCGCGGGGACGGTGGGCACGCCCAGGTCCTCGCGCAGACCGGCCGGGCGGGTGTCGACGGTCCACTGGCCGGTGAGCACCGACTCGTCGAAGCGGGCCGGCGCGCCCAGGCGCTCCAGGGTCCAGTCCAGCCATTCCGCCGTCGGGTCCTCGCGGTGTTCGGGCGGCTGCTCGGCCGCCAGTCGCAGGAACTCCCGACGGGTGCCCAGTTGCATGGCCAGCTCGGGGCCGGACACCACACGGGCGTGGGCGGCCCCCACCGTGAGCGCGGCGACCGGGCCGGCCAGGCACAGCGTCTCCCAGATGACCAGGTCCGGCCGCCAGTGCCGGGCGAAGGCCACCAGCTCGTCGATCAGCCGGTCGGAGTTCAGGCGGGAGTTCAGGGCGGGGACGATGACGCTCTCGTAGCCGAGCTGATCCGCCCAGGTGTCCTGGCGGTCCGGCTCCCGCTGCTGGTCGGCGGTGCCGAAGTGGGCGATGGCCTCCTGGTGGAACGGCCCGAGGCCCTCGTACCACGGCGGGCAGTCGAGCGGGACGGCCGTGATCCCGGTCCGGGTGACGGTCTCCACCACCTCGGGGACGCAGGCGGCGCGGACCTCGTGCCCGGCGGTGCGCAGCGCCCACGCCAGCGGGGCGAGCAGCTGGAAGTGGCTGCCTTCCAGCGAGGCGAACAGGACCCTCATCGGCCGCCTCCGCCCGTCGCGGCCGCGGTGGCCCGGACCGGCACCCGGGCCGGTCCCCGGGTCAGCGGCGCCCGGGGGCGGCGCACCGCGGGGCCGGCGGGGCGCAGACCGGCGTACCGGGCCGCGAAGGCGGCGAGGGCGTCCTCGGCCAGAGCCCGGCGGAACGGGGCGAGGTCCTGACCGTGGTCCTGACCGTGGTCCTGGCCGTGGTCCTGGCCGTGCCCGTGGCCGATCAGCACCGCCACCCGCTCGCCGGCGGCGATCCGTTCTCCGGCGAGCGGCACCTCGGCGCGGGCCACCAGCGGGGCGATCCACACCGGCGGCCGTTCCCGCAGCGCGTCCGAGACCGTCGGGCCGACCGCGGCGGGCGGCAGCGGGAACCGGGCCCGGAGCAGGGTCCGGACGATCAGGTCGGCGCCGGTGCGGGCGGCGGCCACCACCGTCGCCGGTACCGGGGCGCCGGGGACCGCGGCCAGCAGGGAGCGGAGCGCGTCGGCGGCCGTGTCCAGGCGCCGCGTGGTGTCCAGCCGCTGGGGGCACACCGTCGCGTCCAGGGCGGTGCCGCAGGCCGTGACGGCCCGCGCGAACCGCTCGTGCTCGTTCGCGGGGATCCCGTACGCCTCGGCCAGGGCCGCCGCCACCAGCGGTTCGGCCACCTCGGTGACCAGGTCGAACTCGGGCCCCAGGGCGTCCGGTACGCGAACCCGGACGGCCTCGGGCGGGGGCACCGGCCCAGCCGGGGGCGAGCCGTCGCCGCCGTCGCCGCCGTCGTCGGGCAGGACCGGCGCGGGCGCGAGGCGGGGGTCGGCG
>NZ_JBEZUT010000571.1:0-3169 GCF_040636595.1 Kitasatospora sp. NPDC036755 | reverse complement strand
TCGATGGCTCGGCACTCGGCCTGGGCCCGCATCGCGTCGCGGTGCATGGCGGGCCGGGCGCCGGTGGGTAGGACAGTGACGGCGGCGAGGTGGATGTGGTGGACGGCGTGGCGGACCGCCACCCACCGGCAGCCGGGGCCCTGATCGGGCGCGAGACCGGTGGCCCGGACGACGCGACGAGCCACCTGGGCCCACTGCTCGTCGCTGAGGGCGGGGTCCTCCGGGGCTGCGCGGACGGAGCAGTGCCACACCCGGTTCGGCGGCACCGCCCCCAACTCGGCGGCGCGCAGCCGGGCGTGCTGGTCGAGGCGGTCCGCGAGCCGGCCGACGCTCGCACCCGGCTGACGTCCCGGGTCGGGGGCGCCGTGCAGGTCCCACGCGGCGACGAGGTGCGGATCGACGTGTTCCTCGCGCCGGCCCGGCCCGTAGAGGTAGGCCAACAGCGGACGGATGCCGTTGCCCCGGGAGACGCCGGGGATCACGATACCTCCAGCACGGCGTCCAGGACGGTGTATGTTCGCTCGGCGACGGCCGGAAGAACCGCGAGCGCGGCCTCCTGCCCCGGCCCGGTCTGCGACTCGCGGACGGCGGCGACGGCGGCGTTCAGCTCGCCGGCCACGCGGTCGAGGGCTTCGACGAGCGGGCGCCGCGGGTCGCGGTCGGGGCGCTGGATCGGATCGCCGCACTGCGCGGCGGCCAGGGCGGCGTTGCCGATGAGCCCGGCGGTTGTGAGGCGCTCGGCGGCGGCGCGCTCGCCAATGGCGGTGATGGCCGCTGGGGTGAACCGCACCGTGGTCTGCACGCTGCGGCGCTCCGCCGTGCGCGGTCGCCGCTGCGGCCTGGTGGTGGCCGGAGACTGAGTGCTGTCGATCGGGGAGATCTGCAGTCCTTCCAGTGGGTGGTGGTGCGTCAGCGGCGGTGCCGGGTGGGGATGTTCTCCGGCGTAGCGGGTGCCTGCGCGGGGCCCGGGGCGGAGAAGGTGATCGCGACGGTGCTGTGCGCTCCAGCGCCGGCGGCGCGGGCGCTGGGGGCGGCGGTCAGCGGCGGCAGCGGGTTGTCCGGGTGCCCCACCCGGTCGACCCAGCTCCGGGCGGCTTCGATGGTGGCGAAGCCGCCCTGGCGCAGGGAGTAGGAGTGGTTCGCCGTGTCGACGTCCTCGTAGAAGACGCGGACCGGTTGCTGGCCCGGATCGGGCCGGCTGTCGGTGGCGATGATCCACGTCTTGTAGAAGTCCGGACTGTCGTGGGTGTAGTCGTCGCGGATCCCGAAGCGGTCTCCGGAGACGGCCAGGAAGTCCTCCAGGTCCCGGGTGGCCTGGTCGGTGCTCATGGGGTCCTCGACATCCACGGTGAGCTGGCCCGGGTCTGCACCGCGGGAGATGAGCCAGTTCCGGGCGAGTGCGGCGATGGGGTGGCGGCTGTAGTCGAAGCGGTACGTGCCCTCCCCGAGGTCGCGCTCGACGTGGACGGCCGCGTACTGCGCGAGGCCGGGGACGTCGGCCCAGGTCATGGTGCCGTCGTGCACGACATAGAAGCTCTCGGCGAGGAGTTCGGTGTGCGGGTTCGCTGCGTGCTGCACTGCCAGCGAGGTGTACATGTCCAGGCTGAAGCAGAGGTGGTCGAGCCTCGACTCGTCGTCGGCGGTGACCGGTCGGAGGCCGTCGACGACGAAGCGGGTCTCTTCGAGGGTTTCGCGGGTGGGGATGAGTGCGGTCCTTCTGTTCAGCGACGGTGGCCGGGTCGGTGGCCGGCGGCATCGGGTGGCGGCAGCGGGTCGGTGGGGCCGCTGCCGGGGACGACGGTGCGGGTGGTGGCCGCGCTGGAGCGGGAGGAACTGCTGGGCGGGGTGTGCGGGGCTATCGCGGTGCGGGTGAACGATCGCAGGGCGGGCCGCAATCCGGGTTCCCGACTGGTCCAGTTCTCATCGGTGATCCGGCACCAGGCCGCGACCTCCCGCAGGTTACGAAAGCCGTGCTCGGTGACGGTGTAGACGGCGCTGCCGGGGTAGGGCCGCAAGAACCCGACCGGGTTGCGGGTGTAGGGGCCGACTGTGCGGTGGAAGATGCGGTACGGCTCGTTGGGGTCGGGCCGGTGCCGGTCGAGGGCCAGAACCCAGCTGGGGGATGGCTCCCAGTCGTAGGTGAACGCGGCGAGGACTTCGTAGCGGCCGGGGGCTCGCAGGCGTTCCTCTGCCTCCTGGGTGGCGCGGTCGGTCGGGCGCGCATACACACCGGAGGCGACCTCCAGTGCCGCCGGGTCGGCTCCGCGTTCGGCCAGCCAGCGCTGCGCGAGAGGGACCATGGGCTGGAAGGTGTGCTCGACGCGGACGCGGCCTTGGTCTCGCTGGCGGTGTACGTAGGCGGCCAGGACCTGGGGCGGACCGGGCAGGTCTCCCATCCATGAGTGCTCGTCGAGGAAGAGGTAGAAGCTGTGGGCCCCATGGTGCTGGGCTTGCAGGGGCGCCACTTCCTCGTAGTACGACAGCACGTCCGCCGACTCCTCGCAGGCGCTGTCGAGGGGTTGCAGGTCTGCGAGCCCGAACGGATCGAGGTACGAGGCGCCCTCAGCAACGGGCACGTCGGTTGCTGGTGCGTTCATTGCTTGCGCTCGGTGGCCGAGCACCGGTTCGGCGGAGCTTGTTGGTAGTGCGGGGGCCAGGTGCTGGCCGTACCAGTAGGCGAGGGTGTCATGGAGTTCGGCGAGCTGGCTGCCGGGCGCGGTCGCCTGCAGGGTGCCGTCCGGTAGGCGTTCCAGCAGCTCCTGCTGGATGAGGACGGAGAGCTGGTCGGGTAGTTGGGCACGGGCGGCAGCCGTCATCGGGGCCGCGAGATCGTCCTCGGCGGCCGGCCCGGCACGTAGCCGGTCCAGGACCGGCACGGTGAGCGGCTGGGCGCTGGTGCGCAGGACCTCCTCGAGGACGACCGCGATGGGCTTCTCGGCAACGAGACGGGCTCGGTGCTTCGCGGCCCAGCCGGCGGCGGCGAGGAACACCGGCCACAGCTCTTTCGCCGCTGCGGTGGCCTCCGGGCCAGCGGGGCCGGTGCGGAGCAGACCGTGCCGCTCCAGGTCGCGGTAGTGGTCCGCGACATCGTCGGGGTGGAGGCCGTCGGCGGGATCAAGCACTGTGGCCCGCGGCGTCTGTTGTTCCTCGGCGGATCGTTCGGTGAGCC
>NZ_JBEZUT010000570.1:0-3176 GCF_040636595.1 Kitasatospora sp. NPDC036755 | reverse complement strand
GGTTCGCCGGAGGCGACGACGGCGCCCAGGATGTGGGGGAGGGTGGTGAGGTCGTCGAGGTCGGCGAGGGTGATGCGTCCGGGGTTCTCGGCCTGAGCGGCGCGGACGAGTCCCCAGATGGGGGCGCCGGCCAGATCGGTGATCTCGGGGTGGGCGACGGCGCCAGAGGTGACGACGACCAGGCGGGAGTCGGTGAAGCGGTCGTCGGCCAGCCACTCCTGGAGCGCGCCCAGGACCCGGCCGAGACCGGCCCGCACGCCGGCCGGTACGTCGCCGCTCCGCGGGGCGCACGGAAGGACGACGGTCTCCGGAACCTCGCCGGTTCCGCGCACTGCGTCCCACAAGGCCACCTCGGCGGGCATGCCGACGGCGGAGGACGCCGGCGAGGCCAGCGGGAGCCAGTCGATCCGGTGCAGCGCGCCACCGCCGCCGCCCAGGGCAGCCGGTGCGACCGGGCGGAGGCCGAGCGAACGGACGGACGCGACCGGCGTGCCCTCGGTGTCGGCCAGCGTGATCGACAGCGAGTCCTTGGTCGGGCGGGCCAGGTGGACCCGCAACGCGCCCAGTCCGGAACGTCGGACGCTGACGCCGGACCAGGAGAACGGCAGCAGCGTCCCGGTCTCCTCCTCGTCGGCGAGGATCACCGCGTGCATGGCGGCGTCGAACAGCGCCGGGTGGAGGCCGAAGCCGCCGGCCCGGGCGCGGGCGTCCTCGGGGAGCGCGACCTCGGCGAAGGTGTCGTCGCCCCGGCGCCAGGCGGCGGTCAGCCCCCGGAACTCCGGACCGTAGGCGTAGCCCTGGTCGTGCAGCAGCTCGTACGCGCCCTCCAGGGGCAACGGCTCGGCGCCGGCCGGGGGCCACTGGGCGAGGTCGGTGACGGTGTCCGCAGGCTCCGGCTTCTGGGAGAGCAGGCCCTGCGCGTGCAGGGTCCAGACGCCGGAGTCCTCGGCGCGGGAGTGGACGGTGACCGTGCGGTCGCCGTTCTCGTCGTCGCGGCCGACGGCGACCTGCACCTGCACCCCGCCCTGGTCGGGCAGCACGAGGGGCGAGTGGAGGTCGAGCTCGGCGAGAGCGGCGCAGGCGACCTGTCGGCCCGCGTGCAGGGCGAGTTCGACGAAACCGGTGCCGGGGAACAGGATCGCGTCGCCGATGCGGTGGTCGGCCAGCCAGGGCTGGGCCTCGACGGACAGGCGGCCCGTCAGCAGCGCACCGGAATCGGGCAGCGGGACGACGGCGCCCAGCAGCGGGTGGTCCGCCGCGTCGAGCCCGGCCGCCGCGACCTCCGAGGAGGCCGTGCCCATCCAGGGGGTGGCCGCCACATAGTCCTGGGTGGTCCACCAGTACGGCTCGTGCTGGAAGGGGTAGGTGGGCAGGTCGGTGTGCTGGGTGTGGAGGCCGGTGAAGGCGGTGGCCCAGTTCACGGGCACACCGGTGGTGTGGAGGGTGCCGAGGGCTGCGAGGAGGGTGGTGTTCTCGTCGCGGTCGCGGCGCTGGGTGGGGATGGCGGTGGTGTCTTCGGTCGTCTGCTGGGCCATGGCGGTGAGGACGGCGTCGGGGCCGATCTCCAGCAGGGTGGTGACGCCGTTGTCGGCAAGGGTCTGAACGGCGTCGGTGAAGCGGACGGCGGCGCGGACCTGGCGGATCCAGTAGACGGGGTTGGTGAGTTCGGTGGTGGTGAGGGTGCCGGTGACGGTGGAGACGACCGGGATGGTGGGCTCGTGGTAGGCCAACTGGGCTGCCACGGTGGCGTACTCGCGGAGCATGGGCTCCATGAGGGCGCTGTGGAAGGCGTGCGAGACGCGGAGCTTGGAGATGCGGCGGCCCTGGGTGGCGAAGCGCTCGGAGAGCGCCTCCACGGCGGTGGTCTCGCCCGAAATCACTATGGAACGCGGCCCGTTGAGGGCGGCGATGTCGACGCCCTCGGTCAGGTGCGGGGTGACCTCGTCCTCCGCCGCCTCGATGGCGGTCATGGCGCCGCCGGTGGGCAGGGCCTGCATCAGCTTGCCGCGTGCGGCGACGAGTCGGGCGGCGTCCGGCAGGGTCCAGACGCCGGCGACGTGGGCGGCGGCGAGTTCGCCGATGGAGTGTCCGGCGAGGTACTGCGGGCGCACGCCCCAGGAGTCGAGGAGGGCGAAGAGTGCGACCTCGACGGCGAAGAGGGCGGTCTGGGTGTAGGCGGTCTGGTCGAGGAGCTGGGCGTCCTCGCCCCAGACGACCTCGCGCAGGGGTCGGTCGAGCCACCGGTCGAGTTCGGCGCAGACTTGGTCGAAGCGGGCCGCGAACACGGGGTGGGTGTTGTACAACTCCTGTCCCATGCCGAGGCGCTGGGCGCCCTGGCCGGTGAACAGGAAGCCGGTGGTTCCGCCGGAGCGGGCCGGTCCGGTGAGCGGTTCGGTGCCGTCGGCGATGTGGTCGAGCGCGGTGAGCAGTTCCTCGCGTCCGGCGGCCGCGACGACCGCCCGGTGCTCGAAGCTCGCGCGGGCGGTGACCAGGGCGTGCGCGATGTCCGGCAGTGACGCGTCCGGGTGGGCGGTCAGGTGGGCGCGCAGGCGGGCGGCCTGCTCCCGCAGGGCTGCGGCGCTGCGGGCGGAGAGGGTGAACGGCAGTGCCGCGCGGGCGAGTTCGGGTGATCCGGTGTCCGCGACCGGGAGTCCCGGTGCCTCCTCGACGATGACGTGGGCGTTGGTGCCGCCGATCCCGAAGGAGGAGACACCGGCCCGGCGCGGCCGTTCACCGAGGGGCCATGCGCGCGGCTCGGTGAGCAGTTCGACGGCGCCGGCTTCCCAGTCGACCTTGGTCGATGGCTGCTCGGCGTGCAGGGTGCGGGGCATGACGCCGTGGCGCATGGCCTCGACGACCTTGATGACGCCCGCGACGCCGGCGGCGGCCTGGGTGTGGCCCATGTTGGACTTGATGGAGCCGAGGTGGAGGGGCTGGTCCGCGGGCCGGTCCTGGCCGTAGGTGGCGATGAGGGCCTGGGCCTCGATCGGGTCGCCGAGGGCGGTGCCGGTGCCGTGGGCCTCCACCAGGTCCACCTGGTCGGGCGAGAGTCCGGCATTGGCCAGCGCCTGGCGGATTACTCGTTGCTGGGAGGGGCCGTTGGGGGCGGTGAGGCCGTTGGAGGCGCCGTCCTGGTTGACGGCGGAGCCGCGTAGGACGGCGAGGACGGGGTGGTT
>NZ_JBEZUT010000569.1:0-3184 GCF_040636595.1 Kitasatospora sp. NPDC036755 | reverse complement strand
CGCCCTCGGCCTCAGCGAGTCCCCCGTGCGGGAGGAGCCCCGTGTCCACCTCGGCCTCTTCGCCGGGGACGCCCGGGTGCGGGCGGTAGCGGTCCGCGGTCAGGCCCGGGCGGTGCAGGTATCCGCGGGTCAGCCCGGTGCCGGCCAGGCAGAGTTCGCCCGGGACGCCGACCGGGGCCGGCTCCAGCGCCGGGGTCAGCACCACGGCCTGCTGGTTCACCATCGGGCGGCCGTACGGGATGCTGGTCCAGGCCGGGTCGACCTCGCCCACCGGGTACGTGATCGAGTGGATGGACGCCTCGGTGGCGCCGCCGAGGGCGATGAACGCCAGCCCCGGGGCCAGCCGGCGGAACCGCTCGGGCAGCGGGACGGGGATCCAGTCGCCGCCGAAGAAGGAGACCCGGAGCCTCGGCAGCCGGACGTTGCGCTCCTCGCCGGCCCGCACGAAGGCGTCGGCCAGCGCGGGCGCCGAGTTCCACACCGTCACCCGGTGGCGGCGCACCAGGTCCACCCAGTGCTGCGGGTCGCGGGCCCGGTCCGGATGCGGCATGACCACCGCGCCGCCGGCCGCCAGGATGCCGAGCGTCTCGTAGACGAACATGTCGAAGCTGGGGGAGGAGAGGCCCAGCACCCGGTCGTCGGGCCCGACGCCGTAGGTGTCGTTGAGGTCCAGCACGTTGTTGACGGCGCCGCGGTGCGGGACGGCGATGCCCTTGGGCTCGCCGGTGGAGCCCGAGGTGTAGATGACGTACGCCAGGTTGTCGGGCCGGGCCGCGACGGGGCGGCGCCCGGTGGCGGGCCACTGCTCGGCGTCCTCCACCTCCAGCAGGGTGGCCCCCGCGGCCGGCAGCCGGTCGGCCGTGGCGCGCTCGGTGAGCACCACCGGCGGCGCCGCGTCCCGCAGCATGAAGGCCAGGCGCTGCTCCGGGTAGGCCGGGTCCAGCGGCAGGTAGGCGCCGCCGGCCTTGAGCACACCGAGCAGGGCGGCCACCAGCGACGGCCCCTTGGCGAGGCAGACGCCCACGGTGGTGTCGGGGCCGACGCCGAGCGCGGTGAGCCGGCCGGCGATCCGTTCGGCGAGCGCGTCCAGTGCCGCGTAGCTCAGTTCGCCGCCGGCGTGCAGGACGGCGGGCGCCTCCGGGTGCAGCGCCAGCCGGGCCTCGAAGAGTTCGTGCAGGCAGTCCTCGGCCCGCGGGTAGGCGTGGGCGGTGTCGTTCCACTCCACCAGGGCGCGGTGGCGTTCCGCGCCGGTCAGCATCGGCAGGGCGGACAGCGGGGTGTCGGGGGAGGCGACGGCGGCGGCCAGCAGGGTGCGCCAGTGCCCGATCAGCCGCTCCACCGTGGCCGGGTCGAAGAGGTCGCTCGCGTACTCCGCGGTGCCGGTGAACGCGCCGTCCACCTCGCGCAGTTGGAGGTTGAGGTCGAGCTGGGCGCCGCCGCGCGGCACCTCCCGGACGGTCACCGTCAGGCCGGGCAGCTCGGGGGCGGCCAGCGGCGCGTTCTGCACCAGCAGCAGCGACTGGACGAGCGGGTTGTGGTCGAGGGCCGGCCCGGTCGACCGCTCGGGGAGCATCCGCTCGAACGGCAGCCGCTGGTGCTCGAAGGCCTCCAGGGCCGACCGGCGGACCCGGGCCAGCAGCTCGCCGAAGGTGGGGTCGCCGGCCAGCGAGGTGCGGATCGGCAGGATGTTGACGAAGCAGCCGATCAGGCCCTCGGCCTCGGCCGGGCGCACCCCGGCGCCGGTGCCGACCACGACGTCCTCGCTGCCGGTGTGCCGGGCCAGGACGGCCTGGAAGGCGGCCAGCAGGACCATGAAGGGGGTGACCCCGGCCCTGCCGCACATCGCCCTGACGGCGGCGGACAGTCCGGCCGGGAGCTCCACCGGCAGTGCGGCGCCGCGCAGCGTCTGCACCGGGGGGCGGGGGCGGTCGCAGGGCAGCTCCAGCAGTTCCGGCGCGCCGGCCAGCGTGCGGTGCCAGTACTCCTGGTCGGCCTCCTCGACGGCCGCCCGGGAGTCCTCCTCCCAGACCGCGAAGTCGCCGTACTGGATGGGGAGTTCGGGCAGGCCGGCGCCGTTCCCCGGGTAGTTCCGGGCCAGTTCGGCGAGCAGGACGCCGACCGACCACATGTCGGCCACCAGGTGGTGGACGGTGACGGCCAGCACGTGCCGCCGCGGGGCCAGCCGGTGCAGGACCGCGCGCAGCAGCGGTCCGCGGGCCAGGTCGAAGGGGCGGGCGGCGTCGGCGGCCAGGACGGCGTCCAGGTCCTCGGGCCGGGTGTCCCTGGTCTCCAGCGGGAACGGCCCGGGCTCGCCGACCAGTTGCACCAGCTCGCCGTCCACCTGGTCGAAGCAGGTGCGCAGCGACTCGTGCCGGTGGACCGACGCGGTCAGCGCGGCGGTCAGCGCGGCGAGGTCGAGCGGGCCGTCCAACTGGAGGGCGAACGGCAGGTGGTAGGCGCTGGTGCCGGGGGTCAGCCGCTCCACCAGCCAGATCCGGCGCTGCGCCGAAGTGGCGGGAAAGGCGAACTGCTGCATGGTCTGCTCTGCTCTCTGCCGGGGGGACGGCTCGGGCTCGGGGCGGGGGTCGGCGGCGGGGGCGGTACGGCGGGCGGGCTCGGCCGAGGAGTCGACGGCGGGGGCGGTCATGCGCCGGTCACCAGGTAGGCGGCGGCCTCGGCGCCCAGGCCGGTCGGTATCCGGAGGTCGGGCCGGACGGGGCCGTCCGGCCGGCGGTCGGCCGCGCGGCGGGCCCGGCCGCCCCCGGTGACGTGCAGCAGCACGCTGTCCCGGGGCCGGATCCGCCCGGCGGCCACCGCCTGCCGCAGTCCGGCCAGCGCCACCGCCGCGGCCGGTGCGATGTCGACGCCCTCGACCTCGGCGAACAGCCGCCCGGCGGCCACCGCCTCCTCGTTGCCCGCCGCCAGCAGCTCCCCGCCGCTCTCGGTGAGGATCTCGCGGACCCCGCCGGCCACCGCGTAGGGCGGCTTGCGGGTGGTCAGCTCCTGGGCGTGGGCGGAGGCGATCGCCTCCCGCACGGCCGGGCCGGAGCCGATGACCGGCTCGGCCAGGCCGTCCCGCCAGGCGCGGACCATCGGTGCGAACGCGCTGTTCTGGCACAGGGCCTGCCGGGGCAGCCCGCCCGCCGTGGCGGCGGCCGGGAAGCCGGCCGCCAGCAGCCGCCGG
>NZ_JBEZUT010000568.1:0-3210 GCF_040636595.1 Kitasatospora sp. NPDC036755 | reverse complement strand
CCGCCGGCGCCGAGCACACCGCCGTCGCCCCGTACCTGCTGGCCCCGGGCCTCCTGCCCGACCGCATCGCGGCCGCCGCCGGCCAGGCCGGCGCGGACACCCTCGCCGATGTCCTCGGCCCCGCCCCCGAACTGGCCGCCCTCCTCCTGGAACGCCACGACCAGGCCCGCCGCGCCACCCCCGCCGCCCCGGCCCTCACCGCCTGAGCCCGTCCGAGCCGCCTACGACGAGGCCTTGCGATGCTGGTACCCGCCCTAGAACCAGTGGGGACGGCAGAAGACGACGTCCTCCACTTCCTCCGGACAGACGCCGTGCCTGGCGATGTGCTCCTCGGAGCGCTCGGTCCAGTAGATCTCACCGTGCACGAGCATCAGCGTGATGCACATGCATTGCGCGGCTCAAGATGCCGCCGCTCCCCCGGGCGACGGCGCACGGAAGCTCCCGGGGGCGCGGGGCTCGATGGCGTACGTCCCGGCGGCCCCTGCGGTGCCCGTCCGCCCGGAGTGCGGACCGCCGCCCGGCGGGGGCCGGGCGGCGGGGTGGGGGGGAAGGTCAGACCGGGAGGTTCCACTTCTGGTTGTCGGCGCCGTTGCAGTCCCAGATGCCGAGCTGGTTGCCGTTGGTGGTGGAGAAGCCGAGGTCGTCCAGGCAGCGGCCGGACTGCGGGTTGAGCAGCGAGCCGTCGCCCCGGGCCTGCCACTGCTGGGCGCCGCTGCCGTTGCAGTCGTAGATCTGCACCAGGGTGGCGTTGCCGGTGTTCCCGCCCTGGACGTCCAGGCACTTGCCGAGGGCGCGGATCGTGCCGTCGGCGCCGATCTTCCACTGCTGGTTGGCGTTGCCGAGGCAGTCCCAGATCTGGACGGGGGTGCCGTTGGCGCCGCTGCCGCCGCGTACGTCGACGCACTTGCTCGCGTAGCCGGAGATCTGGCCGGTCGGGCCCGCCGGGACGGCGGGGCCGGAGACGATCCAGCCGGAGGTCGGCATCGCCGGCCACATGCAGATCGCGGTGGCGGTGGAGTTGCCGCTGGTCCAGGCGCCGAACGCGGCCGAGAAGACGGGGAACCCGTTGGTGCCGATGCTCTGGCAGGTGCCGGCGACACGCCAGGTCTGGTTCGGGTCCATGCCCGTACAGGTGCCGACGAAGCCGGTGCCGCCGCGGCCGACGGAACAGCTCGCGGCGGCCAGGGCGCCGGTGCCCGCGGTGGACTGCGAGCCCTGGGCGGTCTGCTCGGCGGCTCCGGCGGCCGGCGCGGTGAGTGCGGCGGCCCCGGCGAGCAGGGCGGTGGCGAACATGGCTGCGGTGCGGCGCATGGAAGGTCCTTCCGGGTCGTGGGATCACGTCGACTCACCGTCCGCGCAACCGTGGTGACGGTGCGTCGGATGTGTGGGCCGCGTGAAAGACTCGGGGGTGCGCGGTCGGCCGTCAACCGGCAGATCGGCGCAACTGCCGGGCGTGGCCGGGCTGATCAGGGCGGTCGGTCCGAGCGGCAATTTCGCCGGGGCGGGGCGCGCGGGCCGCCGGGATGCCGAACGGGCCCCGCGCTCCCCCTGGCGCGGGGAGGTGCGGGGCCCGTGGGCGCGGTTCGCGGACGGCCGTCAGTCGGCCTTGCGGCGCTGGCGCCCGGTGCCGTAGTTGGAGCCGGACTTGGAGCCGCTGCCGGGCTTGGCACGGCCCGAGGAGCGCCCGATGAAGCCGGCCGCCTGCGGGCGGTCGCCCTGGGCGGCGGCGCCGAGGCGCTGCTTGGGGCGGGGCCGGCGCGGGTTGCCGTTCATGTCGACGTCGGTGGGCAGCGCGGAGCGCTTGCCGGGCCGGCGGCGCGGGGCGCCGGTCTTGGCCCCGGCGGGCTTGTCGGCGCCGGCCTTGGCCTCGGCGGCGGCCTGGTCGTTGGCGACCGGCACGGCCAGCGTGACCGGGACGCCGCTGGGCGTGCGGGCGCCGGTGATCTTGGCCAGGTCGGCGTCGCCCGGACGGATCTTGGTGACGGTCGGGCGGATGCCGGCCACCGTCATCAGCCGGTTGACCTCGCGACGCTGCTCGGGCAGCACCAGGGTGACGACCGTCCCGGACTCGCCGGCCCGGGCGGTGCGGCCGCCGCGGTGCAGGTAGTCCTTGTGGTCGGCCGGCGGGTCGACGTTGACGACCAGGTCCAGGCCGTCGATGTGGATGCCGCGGGCGGCGACGTTGGTGGCGATCAGCGCGGTGACGTGGCCGTCCCGGAACTGGTCCAGGACCCGGTTGCGCTGCGGCTGGGACTTGCCGCCGTGCAGGGCCGCGGCCTTCACGCCGTTGGCGAGCAGCTGCTTGGCCAGGCGGTCGGCGCCGTGCTTGGTGTGCACGAACATGATCACGCGGCCGTCGCGGGAGGCGATGTGCGCGGTGGCGGAGGCCTTGTCGGCCTGCTCCAGCTGCAGGACGTGGTGGTCCATGGTGGTGACGGCGCCGGCCGAGGGGTCGACCGAGTGGGTCACCGGGTCGGTCAGGAAGCGCTTGACCAGCCGGTCGACGTTGCGGTCCAGGGTGGCGGAGAACAGCATCCGCTGCCCGCCCTCGGCGACCTGCTCCAGCAGCTTGCTGACCTGCGGCAGGAAGCCCATGTCGGCCATCTGGTCGGCCTCGTCGAGGACGGTGATCGCGACGTCGGAGAGCTTGACGTCACCGCGCCCGATCAGGTCGTCCAGCCGGCCGGGGGTGGCCACCAGCACCTCGGTGCCGCGGCGCACCGCGTTGGACTGCCGGTTGATCGACATGCCGCCGACGACGGTGGTGATCCGCAGGTTGACGGCGGTGGCGTACGGGGTGAGCGCCTCGGTGACCTGCTGGGCGAGCTCGCGGGTGGGCACCAGGACGAGCGCCAGCGGGTGCCGGGCGTCGGCACGGCGTCCGGCGGTGCGGGCGAGCAGCGGCAGGCCGAAGGCGAGGGTCTTGCCGGAGCCGGTGCGGCCGCGGCCGAGCACGTCGCGCCCGGCGATCGAGTCGGGCAGCGTGGCGGCCTGGATCGGGAAGGGCTCGGTGACGCCTTCGCGGCCGAGCGCGGAGAGGATCGCCCTGGGCAGTTCGAGCTCGGCGAAGGAGGCCGCCGGGGGGCGGGGCGGGGTGCCCTGGACCACGGTGAAGTCGGTGGCCTCGGGGACGGCGGAGCGGGACTGCTTGGGGAGCCGGCTCACCAGCCGACCGCCGACCGCCGCGGACACTCCCGAGCCGACCGCGAA
>NZ_JBEZUT010000567.1:0-3278 GCF_040636595.1 Kitasatospora sp. NPDC036755 | reverse complement strand
GGTCGGCCTCGTCCATGTAGTGGGTGGTGACCAGGACGGTCATGCCGGTGGCCGCGCGTACGGCGTTCACCCGCTCCCACACGCCGGTGCGGGCGCCCCAGTGGGCCTGGGCCGCGGGGCCGCCGGCCGCGTCCTCGGCGGCGAGCTGCAGTTCGACGGCGTGCCGGTAGTCGGCCAGCGCCCGGGGAGCGGGCCCGTCCTCCGGCCGCTCGTCCTGCTCGTACGCCGCGCTGAGCTCGGCGGTGAGCACGCCGAGCGACTGCTCGTCGCAGGCGGCGTGGTCCAGGGCGACGGCGAGCAGTTCCTCGTCCCCGTCCTGGTCGGCGGCCAGCAGCAGGCGCAGCGCCGGTCCGTCCGCCGGCCAGTCCAGCAGGGCGTCGAGCAGCGCCGCGCGGACGGTGCCGCCGGCGGCGACGGCGATCCGGGCGGCCTCGGCGGAGGGGCCGCCGGAGCGCAGCACGGGTGTGCCGCGCACGGTCGCGAACCCGCCGCACAGCGCCGGGTGGTGGGCGGCGACCGCGGTGGCGGCGCGGGCCAGCCGGTCCAGGTCGAGGGTGCCGCGGGGGAAGGCGAAGAACATCGGGACGACGTCGCTGCGGCTCTGCGGCGTGAGCCGGCGGGTGATCAGGAACCGCCGCTGGGCGCCGGTCAGCGGGAGCAGCTCCACCGGGGATTCGGCGGCGGCTGATCGGTACCGGGCGAGGTAGGCGGCGGTGATGCTGGCGTGCACGGGAACGGTCTCCGGTTTCCGGTCGCGGCTCGGGTCGGGGATCGGTCGGGGATCGGTCGAGGGCTCGGCCGGGTGGACCGGCCGGGGTTCTGCCCGGGACCGGGTGGACCGGGGCAGGAAAGTCGGAAGGGTCAGGGAGGTCGGGCCGGGCCAGGGATGGTCGGGCCAGGGCGGGGATGGTCGGGCCGGGTCGGGTCGGGGAGGTCAGGAGGAGCCGGGGCGCACGGCGCTCCCCTCCTCGACGGCCTCGACGGCCTCGGTGGCGTCCGCGTCTCCGGCGGCCTCCGCGCCTCCGGACGGCCCGGACGGCCCGGACGGCCGGTCGGGCTCCGGCAGTTCGCGCATCCGCCGCAGCGGCGAGAGCAGCAGCGGCAGGGGCACCAGCAGGAAGCCGGCGGCGCAGAGCCAGAGCGCTGCGCGCGGCCCGGCCGCGTCGGCGACCACACCGCCGACCAGGGCGCCGATCGGCAGGGTGCCCCACACCAGGAAGCGCATGGTGGCGTTCATCCGGCCGAGCAGCTCCGGCGGGCAGAGGCTCTGCCGGAAGCTCACCTGGGCGACGTTGTACGCCACCGCACCGAACAGCACCACCCCGGAGGCCAGGCCGAACAGCACCACGCCCGCGCCGCCCCCGGACAGCGGCCACAGCACCGCGAACGGGGCCGTCACCACCGTGGAGACCCAGATCAGCCGGGCCTGTCCGATCCACCGGGCGAGCTGCCCGGCGCACAGCGCGCCGGCCAGTCCGCCGACGGCGGAGACCGAGAGCAGGATGCCGATGGCGCCCGGCGACAGGTCGAGCACCCGCACCCAGAACACCGTCTGGACGGCGGTCAGTACGGCGGAGAACAGGTTGGACGTGGCGGTGGCGGTCGCGATCGCCCGCAGCAGCGGGTGGCCGAGCACGAACCGCACGCCCTCCCCGACCTCGGCGCGCAGGGAGCGCCCCGGGTCGGGTTCCGGCCGCTGCTCCTCGACCTTGATCCGGACGAGCAGCAGCGCGGAGGCGAGGTAGCCGCAGGCGTCGGCCACGATGGCGAGCGGCGCCCCGAGCAGCTGGACCAGTCCGCCGCCGAGGCCCGGCCCGGCGATCTGCGCCGAGGAGCGGACCGTCTCCAGTGCCCCGTTGCCGCCGACCAGTTGCTCGCGCGGCAGGACGGCGGGCAGGAAGGACTGGTGGGCGACGTCGAAGAACACCGTGGCGACCCCGGTGACCAGGGCGACCACGTAGAGCTGCGGCATGGTCAGCACCCCGAACGCGGCGGCCGGCGGGATCGACCCCACCGCCACGCAGCGCACCAGGTCCGCCCTGATCAGCACCGGAAGCTTGCGCATCCGGTCCAGCCAGGCGCCCGCCGGGAGCCCGACGAGCAGGAAGGCGGCGGTCTCGGCGGCGGTCAGCAGGCCGACCTCGAAGGGTGTGGCGTCGAGCACCATCACTGCCACCAGAGGAAGTGCGACCAGGGTGACCTGACTGCCCGTCTGGGCCGCGGCGGCTCCGGTCAACAGGAGCCGGAAATCGCGGTGGCCGAGCAGACGGGCCTGGCGGGAGCTGGGCTTCTCGTTCATCGGTGCGACTCTCGGTCACCTCTTCGACACGGGGCAAGCACCGGGTTCGTTTCCGGACGGACCGCAGGTCGGCCGAATCCCGCCACCCGCCCGTCCCGCGCTGACGCGCTCCTGACGACGGCTCCCCGCCCCGGCGCGCCGCGCGCGGTGCCCGTCGACCAGGGAGGTACTGGCCGACGAACCCCTCGGGCACCGTCCGCCCCACGGGTCCATTTCCTTGTCCGAAATGCGGACGCCACCTTTCCGGCCACCGGACGACGGCCCTCAACTTGGCCTGATTCCACGGAGTAGGGCCTGACCGTCACCTCATCGTGATACCGGCGTGACCGAAGCGAGCCGTGGAAGGGGATCGACGTACCGCCGCGCGCCGCCCGTGCGGCCCCGGTCGGCGCGCTCCGGGCGTCGTCCGGCTCGGCACGGTCGGCCGAAGGAGAACCGAACGCCTACGCCCCCGCCCGGCGGGTGATCGCCAGCACCGCCATGTCGTCGTCCCGGGGCCCGCCGGTCCACCGCTCGACATCCGCCACCAGCGCGTCCAGCACCTCCCCCGGCCCGGCGAACGGTCCCAGCGGGGTCAGTCCGAGCACCGGGTCGTAGAACTCCCCCGCCGCGTCGCGGGCCTCGGTCACCCCGTCGGTCACCAGCAGCAGCGTGCACCCGGCCGGAAACGGCCGGTCCTCCTGCGCCGGCCGCGCCACGCCCAGCCCGCCCATCCCCAGCGGCAGCCCCGGGTCCGCCGCGTCCAGCCTGCGCACCGGTGGCGCGCCCCCGCCCGGCGGATACGGGCCGAGCAGGTACGGGCCCGGGTGCCCGCAGTCGAGCGTGCGCACACTCTCCTCCCCCGGCGGGAACTCCACCAGCAGCGCGGTGATGAACCCCTCCAGGCGATTCTGCTGGCGAAGTATTTGATCTGGGTCGGGCTCAAGCCGTCGTTGTGATGCCGTGTTGGGTGCAGAGTGTGTGGATGCGGGTGGGGCGG
>NZ_JBEZUT010000566.1:0-3291 GCF_040636595.1 Kitasatospora sp. NPDC036755 | reverse complement strand
GCTGGGCCCGGCGCTGTGGGGCACCGCCGCGCTGCTGGTGCTGCACGCCGCGCCGTCCGTGCCGGACTGGGTCGCGCTCGCCGCCGGCCGCCGGCCGGGTGCCGAGCCGGACGCCATGGCCAGGTTCGCGACCTTCGGCTACGAGCCGTTCTTCCTGGCCGGCGGCCTGCTGTTCACCGTCCTCTCGCTCGGCCGCCCGGCACTGCGCCGGTCAGCGGCGGCTCGGTCAGCCGGTCAGCCGGTCAGCCGCGCGGCGAGCCAGTCGGCGGTGGTGGGGAGCCAGTCCGGCAGGGCGGTGCCGAGCAGGTGGTTTCCGTGCGGGACGAGCAGCAGTTCGGCGTCCGGGGCGCGTTCAGCCAGGACGGTGGCCGCGGTGACGCCCGGGATGCCGTCCTCGCCGCCCTCGACCACCAGCAGCGGGGCGGTGACCGCCGGGGCGAGGGCGGTCAGGTCGACCCGGGCGGCGAAGGCGCGGGCCGCCGCGTACCCGCCGCAGCGCTGGGCCAGGGTCGCGGTGACGAACGGGACCAGGCCGTCCCAGTCCAGCCGGTACGGGCCGCTGACCACCGCGGCGGCACGCAGCCGGGGCTCGTGGACGGCGGACTCGACCGCGTAGTAGCCGCCCAGGCTGAGGCCGATCACGGCGGTCCGGGTGAGGTCCAGCCCGGCCCGGCCCGCCAGCGCGTCGAGGGCGCGGCCGACCACCCGGTGGTACTCGGGCTCCGGCACGGTGTGGGCGGCCAGCACGCCCTGCCCCGGCCCGTCGATCGAGAGCACCGCGACGCCCCGGGCCAGCAGGGCCTCGGCCACCGCGTGGAACTCCTCCTTGCCCGAGTCCATCCCCGGCACCACCACGACCAGCGGGGCCGCTCCCCCGCCGGACGCCGGGCGGCGCAACCGGCCCGCGAAGCCCTCGCCCTCGACCCGCTCCGTCCCCGGGTCGAGCAGCGCCAGCGCCCGGTGCATCGCCTCGTCGGCCCGGGCGGCGGTCTCGGCCGCGGCGGCCCGGTCGGGGTGCGGGAGCAGCCCGGCGAAGTGGTACCAGCGGGCGGCGCTCCGGAACGCCTCGCCGGCGGTGACGGTGCGGCCCTCGGCGGCGGCCCGCTCGGCCGCCGCGGTGTACCGGTGGCCGGCGCCCCGGCAGGCGGCCGGCCAGTCGCGCAGCGAGGTCAGCGGGGTGGTCACCCGGGCGTACTCGTACGGGTCGAGGCCTGCGCCGTGGGCGCGCGGGCGGGTCTCCTCGACGAAGGCGGCCAGCAGACCGGGGGTGTCGAGGAAGGAGAGGTCGGGCACGGCGGGGGTTCCCTTCGGGTCGTTCGGGCCGTTCGGGTGGCGCGGGGCCGCCTTCGTCGGCACCTCCCCACTCCACCCCGCGCCGCACCACCCGGTCCAACAACCGGGGGGCGGCGACGACAACCACCGGTTGTCGGCCGGGAGGACGGTCGCGGGTGCGAGGGCGGTGGGGGTGCGTGCCCGCCCCCACCGCCGCGCACCGGGGACGATCGGCGAGCCGTCCCCTAGGGTGCCCGGGTGGATCTGGATCTGGCGCAGGTGCGGGCGTTCGTCGTGGCGGCCGAGGAGTCGCACTTCGGGCGGGCGGCCGGGCGGTTGGGGATCAGTCAGCAGGGGCTGTCCAAGCGGGTGGCGCGGCTGGAGTCGGTGCTGGGGGTGCGGCTGCTGGAGCGGGACGCGCGCGGGGTGGGGCTGACCGGGGCCGGGCTGCGGTTCCTGGAGCCGGCCCGGCGGTTGCTGGTGCAGGGGGAGCGGGCGGTGGCCGCCGCGGGGTGCGCCGCCCGGCCGCTGCGGATCGACGTGTGGGGGCACCTGTACGCGCCGATGCGCACGGTCGCGCAGGCGGTGGACGCGGCGCCGGGGCTGCAGGTGGAGCCGGGTCCCGGCCGGGACCTGCCCTCCGTCGCGGCGGCCGTCCTGCGCGGGGAGTCGGACGCCGGGTTCGGCCGGGTCCACCGGCTTCCGTCCGGCGGGAACGGGTTGACGCACCGCCTGGTCCGGCTGGAGCCGGTGGACGTGCTGGTGAGCACCGACCACCCGCTGGCCGGCCGGGACGTCCTGCGCCCGGACGAACTGCGGGGCGGTGTGCTGCGCTGTCCGGCGGCGGTGGACCGGCTGGACTTCCTCGCCCGCTTCGCCGCCCGGTTCGGGATCTCCCGGCGGGTCGGCTCGGCCAATCTGGGCCTGGAGCACTTCGTGGAGCAGGTCCGCGCCGACCCGGCCTGCTTCTCCCTCGTTCCCGCCGACGGCCCGCTGCCCGGCCTTCCGGGGGTGCGCACCGTCCCGCTGTCGGACCCGACCCCGCTCTACGCCTGGTCGCTCCTGTGGCGCACCGGCCCGGAGGCCGAACCGCACCCCGGGCTGGACGGCCTGCTGCGGGCGTTCGCCTCCGCGGCGGCCCGCAGCCGGTGGCTGGAGTACGACCCGGCCCGCGACTGGCTCCCGGACGCCGACCGGGCCGCACTCGGCCGCTGACGGCCGCCCGGCGCCACCGACCCCGCCGACCCCGCCGCTCCCGCTGTCCCCACCGGCCCCGTTGTCCCCACCTGCCCTGCCGTCACCTCCCGCCCTACCGGCCCTTCCCGCTCAGGAGGTCCGGAGCCAGTGGTCGGTGGCGCGCTCCACCGAGCCGTCCGCCCGGTAGTAGGTGACCAGCGCGGCGTCGGTGTCCGGCTTCGCCACGAGACCGAAGTAGCGGACCGGGGAGTCGCCGACCGTGACCGGCACCGCCTCCGTGCTGCCGCCGGACTTCCACTCGACCACGACCTTCACCACCTCGGCCCGGGCCGCCTCGATCACCACCGGCGGCACGCCCGACGGGTGCTGGAGGCCGAGCGACGCACCTCCGTAGCCGCCCACGAACCTGCCCGGTGAGGTGACCGCGTGCAGGGAGTCGTCGGCCTGCCGCTTGCCGTCGACGGTGAAGTAGTAGTTCACCAGGTCGTTCTCCGGGCCCCAGTTGCTCTCGACGTCCTTGGGGACGACCTGCTTCACGTCCGGGTTGGCGGCGTACCGCTCCGCGCGGATCAGCCGGGCCTGCCCGACGGCCTCGTTCCTGGCGGCCGGGGTGGGCCACAGCGCGGCCCAGGCCTCCCAGGTGTGGCCGTTCGCCGTGCCCTCGGCGACCTTGACCCGGACGGGGGTGAAGGGGTCCCTGGTCGCGGACGCGCTCGCGCCGGCCTGGGCCCCGGCCGGCGTCGCGGGCGTCGCCGCGGGCGTGGCCGCACCCGCACCGCCCGGAGCCGTCGGGGAACCGGGCACCGCCGCCACGGAGGCCGA
>NZ_JBEZUT010000565.1:0-3293 GCF_040636595.1 Kitasatospora sp. NPDC036755 | reverse complement strand
CGGCGTTCTCCGGCCGATCCCACGGCTTCCGTCCTCGCAGAGGATGCCACACCGCACTGCGCGAACTTGCCAACACCTGGACGGGGGCGACCTGGCGGCCTCTCCCCCCACTCGCTATCTTGAGGGCATGAGCGAGCTGCCGGACTGGATGTACGCGCCCAGAGTCGAGGGTTGGATCGCAGACGACCTCGACCACTTGCCGCAGGCGCCGCGGCACACCGAACTGATCGATGGAGCACTGGTCTTCATGATGTCCCCTCAGCGTCCTTGGCACAGTTGGGTCGTATCGGGACTGAACACGGCGCTGGAAGGTCTTGTGCCGGACGGGATGTGGCCGGAGCGTGAGATCGCGATCAAGCTTGACCGGCTCAACCGTCCGGAGCCGGACGTGATGGTCGTGACCGCGGAGCCCGACCCCGACCGCACGCGGTATGACCCGGCCGATGTACTGCTCGTCATCGAGGTCGTGTCGCCGGAGTCCGTGCACCGCGACCGCACGGTCAAGTTCCGCAAGTACGCCGAAGCCGGGATTCCGCACTACTGGATCGTCGAGGATGAGGACGGCCTGCCCGTCGTACACGTCTACGAGCTGGATCAGGCAACCGCTGCCTACGCCCCTGCCGGGATCTTTCGGGCCAAACTGGAGCGTCCGGTGCCGTTTCCGGTCGTCATCGATCTCGACCGCCTCGTGTCCCGCTGGAAGCGGGCGAAGCGTGCAGCGGATTGAAGGTCCGGTGTAAGGACCTGCGAGACTGCGGAGCATGTCGGAAGCACGGGTCGTCGTCGTCGGTGGTGGGATCGCGGGGCTGGCTGCGGCCGCCTTCCTGAGCGGGGCGGCCGGCGGGCCGGCGCGGGCGCGGGTGACGCTGCTGGAGGCGTCCGGGCGGGTCGGCGGGAAGCTGTGGGGCGGCGAGGTCGGCGGGGTCCGGGTGGACCTCGGGGCCGAGTCGGTGCTGGCCCGGCGGCCGGAGGCGGTGGACCTGGCGCGGGCGGTCGGGCTGGGCGCGGAACTGGAGCCGCCGACCACCGCCAAGGCCGCGATCTGGACCCGCGGCGCGCTGCGGCCACTGCCCGGCGGGCAGGTGATGGGCGTCCCCGGCGACCTCGCGGCGCTGGCCGCCTCCGGGGTGCTGAGCGACGAGGGGCTGGAGCGGGCCCGCAACGAGCGGACCACCGAGGTCGGCGAGGACGTCGCGATCGGCCGCTACGTCGCCGACCGGCTGGGCCAGGAAGTGGTGGACCGGCTGGTCGAACCGCTCCTCGGCGGCGTCTACGCCGGCCGCGCCGAGGAGATCTCGCTGCGCGCCGCCGTGCCGCAGCTGCTGTCCATCGCGCGCGACGGCGGCTCGCTGGTCGACGGCGTGCACGAGCTGGCCTCCCGGCCGAAGGTGGTCGGCACCCCGGTCTTCCAGGGCCTGCGCGGCGGCCTCGGCACCCTGCCCGGCGCGGTCGCCGAGGCCTGCGTGAAGGCGGGCGTGGACCTGCGCACCGACGCCCCGGTGGACGAACTGCGCCGCACCCCCGACGGCTGGCGGGTGGTGACGGGCGGTGAGGCGCTGCACGCGGACGCCGTGGTGCTGGCCGTCCCGGCCCCCGCCGCAGCCCGGCTGCTGCGCGAGGACGCCCCGGCGGCCGCCGCCGAACTGGACGCCGTCGAGTACGCGGGCATGGCCCTGGTGACCCTGGCCTTCCGCCGCGCCGACCTGGCCGAGCTCCCGAGCGGCAGCGGCTTCCTGGTGCCGCCGGTGGACGGGCGGCGGATCAAGGCCTCGACCTTCTCCTCCAACAAGTGGGGCTGGCTGGAGCGTTCCGCGCCGGACGCGTTCCTGCTGCGCACCTCGCTGGGCCGGTACCGCGAGGAGGAGGCGCTGGGGCTGCCGGACGAGGAGCTGGTGGCACGGTCGCTCGCCGACCTGGAGGAGGCGATCGGGCTGACCGCCCGGCCGTACGACACCTTCGTCTCCCGGTTCTCGGCGGGGCTGCCGCAGTACCCGGTGGGGCACCTGGACCGGGTGGCCCGGGTACGGGCCGCGGCGGGGCGGGTGGGCGCGCTGGCGCTGTGCGGCGCCGCGTACGACGGGGTGGGCATTCCGGCGTGCATCGGATCGGCCGCGGCGGCCGCGGCGGCCGTCGACGGACTGTTGACCCCGGCGACCGGGGAAGGTTCCACGGAGAGGACAATGGGCGCATGACTGAGAGCGTTGAGCGGGAGCCGGAGCAGCGGCCCGAGAAGAAGAAGGCGCGCGACCTGAACCAGGTCATCCGCTACACCATGTGGTCGGTGTTCAAGCTCAAGGGCGCCCTGCCCGAGGACCGCACCGCGCTGGCCGCCGAGGTGGACGAGCTGTTCGCCCAGCTGGACGCCAAGGACGTGACCGTGCGCGGCACGTACGACGTCTCCGGTCTGCGCGCGGACGCCGACATCCTGGTCTGGTGGCACGCCGCCGACTCCGACGACCTCCAGGAGGCGTACAACCGCTTCCGCCGCACCGGCCTCGGCCGGGCGCTGGAGCCGGTCTGGTCGAACATGGCGCTGCACCGCCCGGCCGAGTTCAACAAGTCCCACATCCCGGCCTTCCTGGCCGACGAGCGCCCGCGCGACTACGTCTGCGTGTACCCGTTCGTCCGCTCCTACGAGTGGTACCTGCTGCCGGACGCCGAGCGGCGCGCGATGCTCGCCGAGCACGGCCAGATGGCCCGCGGCTACCCCGACGTGCGGGCCAACACGGTGGCCTCGTTCGCGCTCGGCGACTACGAGTGGCTGCTCGCCTTCGAGGCGGACGAGCTGCACCGGATCGTCGACCTGATGCGCGACCTGCGCCCCTCCCGGGCCCGGCTGCACGTCCGCGAGGAGGTGCCGTTCTTCACCGGCCGCCGCAAGCCGGTCGCCGAGCTGCTGAACGGCCTGGTCTGAGCGACCCGCGCGCCCGCCGGAGGCCGGTTCCCCCTGCCGGGGAGCCGGCCTCCGGGCTTTTCGCCACGGGCGCGGCCCGGCGAACTCGCGCAGCACGTCCGTGGAGTGGGTGCCGAGGTCGACCCGGGTGACGTCCTCGAAGCGGAACCTCGTCGGCTCCGGGTGCCACCGCCCTCGGAGTCGACCCGGTGCAGCCGCGGCGAGGAGCGGCGCAGCGCGGTGACCGTCCCGACCCGGCAGGCGCCGGGGTCGCGGTGCTCGGTGTACAGGGTGCCCAGGCCGTACTCGGCGCAGGCGCGTTTCGCGGCCGCGGCCGCGGGCTTCACCAGCATAGGTCCGTTTTCACGATTGCCATACCAATATTTTGCCAAACGCCCAA
>NZ_JBEZUT010000564.1:0-3308 GCF_040636595.1 Kitasatospora sp. NPDC036755 | reverse complement strand
GGGGAGCGCTGCCCATCCGGAACTCGGCGCGGACCTCCTCGCGGATCTTCTCCTTGGCCGCGCGGAACTTCTTGCTGCGGCCGTCGACTCCGGGTCTCCCCGGAGACCGCCGTACGGCGGCTCGCCGCCACCGCGGCCGACGAGGCCCGGCGCGGGCACGGCTACCTGCTCGAACTCCCCTCCGGCCGCGGCAGCGTCGCCGAGCCCCCGAGCGAGCTCGAACTGGACGCCCTCGCCACGGCGCTCGCCGCCTCCGACTCCTACGCCGTCCTGGTGGTGGCCGCCGGTCCGACGGCGACCCCGCTGCTGTCCGGCCGGTACGGGCTGATCTGCCCGCCGGCGCCCACGGAGGCGCTGCTGCGCGCCCGGATCGCCGCCCACCTGGCCGCCGGCCCGACGGCCGGCGCCGGGGTCCCCGACGACCCGACCGCCCGGGCCCACGAACTCGTCGACGACGCCGAACTGCGGTCCGCCGTCGGGCTGGAGGACCTCCGGCCCGCCGAGGCCGAGCTGCTCGCCGACCTCGTCGCCGCCCATGTGCTGGGCCGGCTGAGCCGCGCGGAACTCCTCGGCGGCTGCGCCAGCCTGGCTCCGCAGCAGGCCCAGGAGTGGTTCGCGGGCGCGGACCGCGAGATCGTCGACGCGACCGCGTCCGGCGCCGGGTCCCCCGAGCGGTCCGCCAGCCGGTCGGCCGCCGCCGTCCTGCACCCGACCGCCTCCCGGATCGCGCTGGCGGTCCTCAACGGCGCCGCCCACAGCGCGGTGGCCGAGGCCGCCCGCCTGCTCACCTGGGAGCTCGCGGTGGCCCGGGACCCGGACAGCACGCCCGCCCGCCCGCTGTTCTGCGACGACCCGGTCTCCGATCTCGCCTCGCTGCGCGCCGAGCTGACCGAGGGCGAGGTGGAGACGGCGGGGGTCAGGGCGCCGGCCCGGATCGTCCGCTACCGGGGCTCGGCGCTGTCCGGCGCGGTGCTCGCGGAGGTCTGGGACCGGCACCACCCGGCCCGCGAGCCGGTGGTCCGCTGGATGCGGCTGCTCGCCGACGACCCCAGGCCCGAGATCTGGGTGCGCGCCGCGCTCGCCTCCGGTGAGCTGTGCGCGCGCGACTTCGCCACCGGCTACGAGAAGCTGGTCCGCCCGATGGCCACCGCCGCCGCCACCCGGCGCCGGGCCTTCGCCGCCACCGTGCTGGACCAGGTGGCCCGGCACGAGAGCCACCGGAAGGTCGTCCACGAGCTCGTCCACGACTGGACCAGGTCGCACTCCGCGCACCTGTGCTGGACCGCGGCCATGGTGCTCGGCTTCGGCCACGCCGCCCCGGTGGAGGCCGCCCTCGACGACCTGGCCCGGATCGGCACCCGCGAGGGCGACGCGGAGCCGCCGATCGCCTCGCACGGCGTCGTCCGGCTGCTGGCCGGCCCCGACGACCGGGCCGTGCTGCGCCGCCTCGGCGAGTGGACCGCCGACCAGCGGGTGCCCCACCAGGACCTCGGCCTGCTGGCCGTCGTCCGGCTCGCGGTGACCGAGGTCGGCGAGGTCTGGGACGGCGAGGCCTCCCCGGACCTGGGCGGGTACCTGGAGTGGCCGCTGCCGCTGGCCCTGGCCGCCGCCCGCCCCGACCGCGCCGGCCCGCTGGCCGACCTGCTGTGGACGGCGCTGCACACGCCGCGCTCCTCCGAGGCCGCCACCGACTGCCTGGAGTCCTGGCTGCGGACCGCCGACGACGGGGGCGGTCCGGACACCAGGGCCGGCCTGGCCGCGCTGCTGCCGGCCCTGGTCCGCGACAACCGCGACCGGCGGAGCCTGGACTGGCTGCTGCGGCGCATGATGAACGACCAGGACGAGCCGCTGCCCAAGGCGCGGGCGAGCGAGCTCTGGCACCTCGCCACCGGCGACCGTCCCGCCGGAGACCGTCCGGCCGGGGACCGCCCCACCAGTGACCGCCCCGCCGGAGCCCGCCCCGACGGCGCCGGGCGCGGCGGCCGGGACCGGCCCGCCGACCGCCGCGAGGGCGGCCGGACGGGCGAGGGCACGAGGGAATCGGAGGAGCGAGGATGAAGGACGACCAGCAGGCCGCCGGCGCACCGGCCTTCGCCAAGACGGGCAGGCCCGAGCGGCCCGCCGGACCGCTGCTGAAGGAGTACAAGCGCCCGAGCGAGTGCACCCGCAAGCCGAGCGCCGAGGTCGCCCTGGTGCACTTCTACCGCAACGGCGGCCACAGCGTGGTCACCGCGATGGGCACCGAGCACGTCGACCGGCCCCGCTTCGGCCGGCCGGTGACGATCTGCGAGGTGGCCCGGGGCACCCACCTGTGCCAGCTCTCCCTCAAGGTCCCGGCGGTCGGCAGCGCCACCTTCTTCCAGGTGGAGGCGGACGTCTACTGGTCGGTCACCGACTACCGCAAGGTGGTGGACGGCCAGGTCACCGACGTCGCCGAGCGCCTGAAGGGCCCGCTGCTGGAGCGCCTGCGCACGATCTGCTCCGGCTACCCGGTGGGCGCCGCCGCCGAGGTCGACCGCGCGGCCAAGGCCGCCTGCCGCAACGGGCAGTGGGACGACCTGGGATACGACCTCGGGCTGCACGCGGACCTCTACGTGCGGGTCGCGGTGGACGCGACGACCATCGAGTACGCCGACCACGCGCGGAAGGCCGACCAGCAGGACCTCACGACGGCCCGGGACCGCGACCGCGAGCGGGCGGCCGAGTACCACCGCACCGAGCTGCTCCAGATCCGGATGCGTGCCTTCCGGGCGATGCTGGAGGGCGGCGAGTGGAACCAGATCTGCTTCATGCTCTCGGACGACCCGGACCAGGCGCGCGCCTTCATGGAGCTGCTGCGCCAGGAGGCGCGCGCGGACAAGCAGGAGCTGCTGAACCACACCCTGCGGCTGGTCGAGAAGGGCGTCATCCAGTCGGCCGAACTCGAATCGCAGGTACGGGAGTTGCTGGGAACCGGCACCTACCGGATCGAGGGCAGCTTCGGCCGGCCGCCGGTCCGGGAGGCCGCCCGGCGGCCCGAGCTCCCGTCGAAGGACCACGGCCGCCCGGACGACCGGCGGGGCGGCGGCACCTCGTTCACCCCCTCGTGGGTGGACCCCGGGCCCGCACCCCGGGACCGGGACCGGGGCCCTGACCGTACCGAGGCACCGCCCGCGGCCCGGCCCAGCGAGGCCTTCGACGACTGGGACCACGCCGGACCGGAGGCCGCCCCGGCGGACCGTCCCGCCCCCGAGGACCGCCGCCGGGACCGCCGCGACGACCGCGACGAGCGCGACGAGCGCGACGAGCGCGACGACCGCGACGACCGC
>NZ_JBEZUT010000563.1:0-3310 GCF_040636595.1 Kitasatospora sp. NPDC036755 | reverse complement strand
ACCGCGCTGACCTGCCTGGTGCTGCCGCTGATCCAGGGGCCCCGGTCGGGGTGGCGGAAGCGCCGCCAGGGTCGGCCGGAGCGGCGGCCGGGGCGGCGTCGGCGTAGCCGAAGAGCTGCTTGACCACCTTCTGGACCTTCGCCGGGGTCACCAGGTTGACGTCCTGGCCGTTCCTGGTGCCGAATCCGTCGAAGGTCAGGGTGTTGAACTCGACGTTGCCGCCGGTGAGGTTGGGGGCCTGCTGGGCGAAGTCGAGGACGTTCCACTCGTTGTCGATGACGAGGTCCTTCTGCATCACGCCCATCAGCTCCTGCATCTTGCCCAGGTCGCCGATGACGCCCTTCTGCTTGAGGTTGTGCACCACGGAGGATATGAAGGCCTGCTGGCGGTGGGTGCGGGCGAAGTCGCCGGTGTTGCCGTCCGGGCCGTCGAGGTTGTGGCGCTGGCGGACGAAGGAGAGCGCCTGCGAGGCGTCGAGCTTGTTGATGCCCTTGTGGAAGTCGGCGCCGGAGCCCTGGCCCTCCATGGCCGGGTCCTTGGTGTCGTGGGTGAGGCAGACCTCGATCGGCTGGAGGGCCTTGGCGATGTCGTAGAAGCCCATCAGGTTGACCTCGGCGATGTGGTCGATGGGCTGGTCGAGGAACTTCTGCACGGTGCGGATGGTGGCCGCGCGGCCGATGTCCCGGCCGGCCTTCTCCAGATCGGCGCCCTTGAGGCCCTTGGCGCGCAGGCCGGGGTCGGCCTTGTCCTTGGCCGCGCCGTAGGCCTCCTTGATCTTGGCCATGCCCAGCTGGGAGCCGTCGGCGTTGTAGGTCATCACGTAGTCGTCGCGGGGTATCGAGACGGCCTGCACCTTGCCGCCGTTCGCCGGTATGTGCAGCAGGATCAGCGAGTTGGTGTTGTAGCCGCCGATGTCGGAGCTGTGCCCGGCGTGCAGCTCGTCCTGGACGAACGCCGGGTCGATGTCCGAACCGTCCATGTTCTTGCGGCTGTCCAGACCGATCAGCAGCAGGTTGACGGAGTTGTCGAGGTGCTTGGGCGCGTCCTTCTTGGTCTCGGCGATCACACCGGAGGTGGTCATCCCGTCGGTGAGCTGCTTGTACTCGTACCAGACCACCCCGCTGGCGGCGAACACCGCCAGACCGACGGTGCAGGCCAGCACCCGGCCCGCCACCAGCAGGGGGGAGGGGCGGCGGGCCGCGCCGCCGCCGTCGGTCCCGGCGTTGTCAGCCATGCTGCCTCCTCCTCGCCCGGACCAGCCGGACCGCGATCACGATGACGGCCGCGACCGCGGCCCCGGCCATCACGGGAAAGCCGTGCACCACCCACTTCGCGGCGCCGGTGGCCAGGCCCTTGCCCCGGTACCGGTCGCGGTGGGCGGCCAGTTCGACGACGGCCGTCACGCCCAGGACGACCAGCGGCGAGGCGGCGAGCACCCACCACCAGCCGTTGCGGCCGCTCAACGCCGCCGCCAGGCCGGTGCCGAGCACGGCGGCCGCGGCGAAGGCCGGACCCGGGCCGGAGCCGGAGAGTTCGTCGAACGCGGCGCCGGCCAGCGGCAGCCCGAGCGCGAGGGCCGCGGGCAGCGCGGGGCCGCCGGGCAGCGGGCGTGGGTGTCCGACCGGCCGGTCCGCCGCCCGTCGGCGCGTCCGCTGGTCGCTGGACCGTCCTCGCTGCCCCGCCACACCCTCACCCCGGTGTTCCCGTGTTCCGCGCGCCGCCGTGGCGCGTGCGCCCGGTCCCGTCGGCCGGCCCTTCGGTTCCTTGTTCCGTCGGTCCGCGAGTCCGTTCGTGGCGCTGCCGTTCCGGACGCCGGTATCCGGCCGGCCGGTTCCTCGCGGACCCGGCCGCCCCGCGGTCGGGGAGGGGCGCTTCCGTTTCACCTCTACACGGGTGTAGAAGTCGTACGCAGCATAGAGCACGCCTGTTCGGTGGCAAGTCCGGGTTCGTCGTGGCCCCGGACGAACCCGGCCGGACGGTTTCCGAGCGGGCCGGACGACGCGCCGGCGGAGGAGGAGAGGACCGTGGCGACCACGGGCGGAGCGGGACGGCCGGAGAAACGCAGGGCGATCACCCGGGCCGCGACCACGGTCTTCGGGCGGGAGGGGTACGTCCGGGCCGGCATGGACGCCATCGCGGCCGAGGCCGGGGTGTCCAAGCGGACGGTCTACAACCACTTCGCGGACAAGGAGACCCTCTTCCTGTCGGTGGCCCTGCAGAGCTCGGCGGAACTGACCGGGCGGATCCGGGCACTGACGGCGGAGCACCTCGACCGGGTGACCGACCTGCGTCAGGGCCTGACCGACTTCGCCGTCGAGCGGGCCCGCGCCGTGCTGTCGGCGGGGGAAACCGGGGAGCGCGGGGCAAAGGCACACGGGGACCACGGGGACCACGAGGACTACGAGGACCACGGGGACCACGAGGACTACGAGGACCACGGGGCGCTCGACCGGGCGATCCGGGCCGAGGTGGCCAACATCCCGGCGGACGTCCTGGAGGCCTGGCAGGAAGCCGGTCCGATCGCCCGCCGGCGCGAGCTCGCGCGGTGCTTCGAGGCGCTCGCCGACCGCGGGCTGCTGGTGGCCGAGGACGCCGCACTCGCCGCCGAGCGGTTCACCCTGCTGACCTTCCACGGCATCGCCGAGCGCTCCTTCTGGGGAGCGCTCCCGGTGGCGGACGCGGAGGTCCGGCGGATCGCGGCGGTCGGCGTGGACGCCTTCCTGCGGATCCACGGCACCCCCCGACCCGCGAGCGGGGGGTGAACCACGGGCGGGGCGGCACTCTGCCGCCCCGCCCGGAGTCCGTACGGATCACTTCCAGTTCAGGCCCTTGCCGAGGGTGTACGGCTCGCCCCAGTACTCGGCGCCCGCGACCTTGGACGCCTCCGGGGACATCGCCACCGCGCAGGAGGTGGCGGACTGGCCGTTGGTGAAGCCCTTGGGCAGCGACTCGCTCTTGCACTTGGGGAAGGAGCCGATGACCATCAGCTCCTGCGCCTCGGTGCCGTCCGCCAGCAGGCCCTTCATGTGGTTGACGCTGGTGTAGGAGAGGTCGGTGCCGCCCGCGTTGGTGACGCTGTAGTG
This sequence comes from Kitasatospora sp. NPDC036755, assembly GCF_040636595.1. NCBI lineage: Bacteria > Bacillati > Actinomycetota > Actinomycetes > Kitasatosporales > Streptomycetaceae > Kitasatospora > Kitasatospora sp. NPDC036755. Next base: position 227 of record NZ_JBEZUT010000563.1, on the reverse strand, counting down.
GACGTAGTACGGCACCAGGCCCTTGGCCTTGTCGCCGAGGTTGAGCGAGGCGAGGTCGGCCGGGTCGCCCTTCTCGATCGAGGTGACCGCGAGCGCGATGGTGCCCTTGGTGCTGCCCGAGCTGAACGGGATGGTGGCGGCCTCCCCGAGCTTCAGCGTGGTCCCGGCCGCCGGGGCGCTGCCGGCCGGCGCGGGCGCGGCGGCCGTACCGGACGCGGCGCCGCCCG
>NZ_JBEZUT010000562.1:0-3320 GCF_040636595.1 Kitasatospora sp. NPDC036755 | reverse complement strand
GATCCTCGGCAGCGACGGCGGCAAGCTCTCGAAGAGCCTGCTGCGCGAAGCCGCCGACGCCGGGCCCGCCCGGGGCGACACCACGCCCGCGTGGCTGCTCGATCCCTCGGCCTGGCCCGGTACCCGAGAGGACTACGTCGAGGCGCTGACGGGGCTCGGCGAGCTCGTGCTGAGCGACCCCCGGCACTTCTTCCGGTCCTACACCACAACCGCATGGGAAACCCTGATGAGCACCCGCCGGCCCGACACGCACGATTCCCGGGCGAAGCGCCCCCGCACCATGCCGATCTACCGGCAGTACTTCGACCTGATCGCCTCCGGTGAGAAGACGGTCGAGGTCCGCGTCGCCTACGAGTCGATGAAGCGGATCAGGGTCGGAGACCTGATCAACTTCACCTGCCGCGAGTCGAGTTGCCTGACCGAGGTCACGCGGATCGGCACGTACCGCACCTTCGAGGAGATGTTCGGCGCCGAGCGCGTGGAGGCCGTCAACCCCCGTGCCACCGAGGCGGAACAGCTCGAGGCGATCCACGCCATCTTCCCGCCCCACAAGGAGGCGCTGGGAGTGCTCACCTTCGAGATCGAACGGGTCGATCCCCGGTGACCTCCCCGCGCCGCCGCACCGTCCTGGTGATCTGCAAGGGCAACCACTGCCGTTCCCCGATCGCCGCGCTGGTCATCGCCGAACGCGCGGGCGGTACGCTCCTCGTCCGCTCGGCGGGCACCAGGGACTGGCACGTCGGCAAACCCGCCCACCCGCTCATGATCCAGGCCGCCGCCGGCTTCGGCTACGACCTGACCGCGCACCGCGGAGTCCTCCTCGACCAGGAACAGCTGGACTGGGCGGACGTCTTCATCGTGGTGGACGAGGAGACCGCCGATACGGTCCGGGCCCTTGTCGGTGCCGACCAGCCGGTGTGTGTCCTCGGCACCGGCATCGCCGACCCCTGGGGCGGCGAGCCGGAGGACTTCGCCAGGGCCGTCGCGGAGATCCAGGACGCCGCGAAGCTGCTCTGACAAGGAGTGGACGCGGGCTATTCGGGCCGGTGGGCGTGGGCGAAGTGCTCCGCGTCCCAGCCGCCGCCCAGCTCGGGGGCGAGCGAGGCGTACGCGAGGGCGGCGAAGTCCTCGGCGCCGCCCGCCCGTTCCGGCAGCGCGCCGAGCAGCGGGGCGCCGGCGGAACGGGGCAGGTCGGCCAGGTTGCAGCGTTCGGCGAGGCCGGGCTCGGCGGGCCAGGAGCCGACGACGACACCCGCGAGCGGCAGCCGGCGGGCCGCCAGGGCCTCCGCGGTGAGGGAGACGATGTTGAGCGTGCCGAGCCCTGCGGAGGCGATCAGCAGGACCTCGGCGGGGAGTCCGGCGTCGAGCACGGCCCGGGCCTGGTCGGCGAGCGTGCGGCCCTCGTCGTCGTAGCGGACCAGCAGCCCGCCCGCGCCCTCCACCAGGACCAGGTCGTGGGTGGACGCCAGCTCGGCGACCTCGGCGACCACCTCGGCGGGGGAGAGGTACGGCATCCCGGCCCGCCGGGCGGCGGTGTCGGGGGCCAGCGGCTCGGGGTAGCGCACCAGCTCGCGGACGGTCGAACCGCCCGCCAGCCGCCGGACCTCGGCCGCGTCGCCGGGCTCGCCGGCCGTCACGCCGGTCTGCCCGGGCTTGAGCACCGCGACCTTCCGTCCGGCCCGCAGCGCCGCCGAGGCGAGTGCCGCGGTGGCGACGGTCTTGCCGACGTCGGTGTTCGTCCCCGTCACGAACAGGATGCGGGCGCTCATCCCTTCACCGCCGCGGCGGTGAAGGCGGCGGCGATCCGCGCCACGTCCTCGTCCTGGGTGACGTAGGGGGGCATGGTGTAGATCAGGTCCCGGAAGGGCCGTAGCCACACGCCTTCCCGCGCCGCCGCCTCGGTGGCCGCCGCGACGTCCACCGGGTGGTCCAACTGCACGACGCCGATGGCCCCGCGGACCCGGACGTCGAGCACGCCGGGGACGTCCGCGGCCGCCGCGAGGCCCTCGGCGAGCCCCGCCTCGATCCGCTTCACCTCCACCGCCCAGTCCTGCCCGAGCAGCAGCTCCAGCGAGGCGTTGGCGACGGCGCAGGCCAGCGGGTTGCCCATGAACGTCGGCCCGTGGGCGAGCACCGGCACCTCGCCGCGGCTGATCCCGTCGGCGACCTCGCCGGTGCACAGCGTGGCGGCCAGCGTGAGGTAGCCGCCGGTGAGCGCCTTGCCGAGGCACATGACGTCCGGGGAGACGCCGGCGTGGTCGGCGGCGAACAGCGCGCCGCTGCGCCCGAAGCCGGTGGCGATCTCGTCGAAGACCAGCAACACGCCGTAGCGGTCGCACAGTTCGCGCAGCATCCGCAGGTAGGCGGGCGAGTGGAAGCGCATCCCGCCCGCGCCCTGGACGACCGGTTCGACGATGACGGCGGCCAGCTCGTCGGCGTGCCGGGCCATCAGCTCCTCGAACTCCGCCGCGTACCGCGGGTCGAGCGGGGCGTCGAACCCGGCCGGGGGCTCCGGGGCGAACAGCTGTCCGGGCAGCACCCCGCCCCACAGGTGGTGCATCCCTCCGTCCGGGTCGCAGACCGACATCGGGTGGAAGGTGTCCCCGTGGTAGCCGCCGCGCCAGGTGAGCAGCCGGCGCTTGGCCGGCCGCCCGATGGACTGCCAGTACTGGAGGCACATCTTCATCGCGACCTCGACGGCCACCGAGCCCGAGTCGGCGAGGAAGACGTGCCGCAGCGGCTCCGGGGTGATCTCCACCAGGGTCGAGGCCAGCCGGACGGCGGGCTCGTGGGTGAGCCCGCCGAACATCACATGGCTCATCCGCCCCAGCTGGTCGCGCACCGCCTCGTCCAGTACGGGGTGCCGGTAGCCGTGGATCGCCGCCCACCAGGACGACATCCCGTCGACCAGTTCGCGCCGCCCGCCCGCGACCGGCTCGGCCAGGCGCAGCCGCACCCCCGAGGCGGACTCGACCACGTACGGGGTGGCGGTCCCGGGCATCGGCCCGTACGGGTGCCAGACGTGGGCGCGGTCGAGGGCGAGCAGGTCGGTCGCGGACGGGATCGGCTGGAGCATGGTGCGTTCTCCGGTGGGGTCGGAACTGTCAGGCGTTGGGCGCGAGTTCGGTGCCGGCGCCGCGGCGGCGGACCTTCACGAGGTCGCTGCGGAGCTCGTCCTCGGTGCCGGCCGCCGGGGGCGCTTCGGCCGGCAAGGGCGCGTCGGCCGCCGACGGCGCGTGCGCGTGCCCGCCGCACGGACCGCTGCCACCGCCGCTGCCGCAGGCCGAGGCCGCGGTGCCGCAGCCGCCGCCCGCGTGGGC
>NZ_JBEZUT010000561.1:0-3336 GCF_040636595.1 Kitasatospora sp. NPDC036755 | reverse complement strand
CCCGCACCCGAGGCAGGGTGCGGGCCGCCGCCGCGCGGGAGCGCCGGGGTCAGGACTTCGGCCAGGCGTCCGTGTAGTAGCCGAACAGGTCGGCGATGATGTCGGTGCTGCCGAGATGGTTGTAGATGTCCACCTTGCCGTCCGAACTGACCGGCGTGGTCACGTGGTTGGGCACGGTCTGGCCGGCCAGCACGTTGAGGTTGCTGGTGCCGGGGCGCGGGGTGCCGTGGGCGTGCACGGTGAGGTAGCTGTCCCCGGTGGTGTTGGTGGACGTCACGTTGAGGACGGCCGCCCGGGCGCCGGCCGGGATGCCGCCGACGACGGTGGTGCTGTCCGGGCCCGGCTTGGCGAACGCCCCGGTGCGGGTGTCGGCCAGGCGCACCGGCACGGTCGGCGTGAACTTGGCCTGGCCGTTGGGGGCGTAGTACCCGAAGACGTCCAGGATGACGTGGGTGGACCCGTTGTGGTTGTACACGTTGACGGTGCCGTCCGGGCCGACCGGGACGATGACCTGGTTGGACTTGTCCTTGCCGGGCTCCGGGTTCAGGTTGGAGCTGACCGGCTTGGTCCCGCCGCCCGGGTACACCTTGAGGTGGCTGTCGGCGGTGGTGTCGGTGCTGGTCAGGTTCATCACCACGGAGGTGGCGTCCGCCGGAACGCCGCCGACGCCCGCGACCTTCACCGCGCGGGTCTCGCCCGAACCGAGCTTGCCGCTCTCCCGGGTGTCCACCAGCCGGCTCGGCGCCAGCGGGGTGAACAGGTGGCCGCCGTTGGGGCGGTAGAAGCCGACGACGTCGACGATCACCTCGGCGCGGCCGGAGTTGAGCAGGGTGCTGATCCGCTTGGCGTCACCGATCGGCACGGTGACCATGTTGGACGAGGTGCGGCCGGCCGCCACGTTCACGTTCGAGGTGATCGGGCGGGCCTGCCCGGTCGGCCAGACGGTGAGGTGGGTGTCCTCGGTGGCGTCCGTGACGGTCACGTTCAGGACGACGGTGGTGACGTTCCCCGGCACGCCGTTCGGCCCGGTCTCGGCGCCGGTCGGGATCGCGAAGGGCACCTCGGCGCCGCCCTTGAGGTCGAGCTTCGGGTCCTCGCGGGTGTCGACGAGCCGGTACGGCTCGGTGCGCAGGAACCCGGTCGGCGCGTACGCGGCCCGGAAGGGGTACGCGGCGGTGCTGGTGTGGCCGGCGGTGTCGGTGACCGTCACCGTGACGGTGTAGTCGCCCGGCGAGGTGTAGCCGTGGACGTCCGCGTCCAGGGTGGTGCGGGTGACGGCGGGGGTCCCGTCGCCGTAGTCCACCACGACCTTGGCGACCTGCCACGGCGAGGAGGTGCCCGACGGGTCGACCCGCACGCCCAGCGGCGGGGCGTCGGCGGTGTCGAACTGGTCCGGGACGACCTGCTGGACGGTGGCGCGGGCGGTCAGCGGCCCGGGGTACGTGGCCCGCACCTGCACGGCGTACCGGCCGGTGAACGGCTGGCCGGCGCCGGTGTCCACGGTGACGTTGGCGTAGTAGGTGCCGGCCGAGGCGTAGGTGTGCTTGACGACCCGGGAGCCGGAGGTGACCGCGGGGGTGCCGTCACCGAAGTCGTAGCGGTAGCTCATCACCGAGGTCGGCCAGTGGCCGTCGTCGTTGCCGGTGGTCGCCGTCAGCGTGATCTCGGTGCCGTACGGCGCCTGCTGCTGGTCGGCCGACAACTGGGCGACGGATATCGGCTCCTGGCGCTCGATCGCCCCGCGGTCGTGGTAGCCCAGACCGGTGCCGAGGTTCGGCCGCGACGGGTCGTCGGCCGGGTGCGCGACCGGCACGAAGCCGGGCGCGGTCTCGTCGGCGGAGTCGACGACCTCGCTGTTCTCCGCGTTGCCGTCCTGCCAGCGCGTCAGCACGTAGTCGAGCCGGCCGGCCCGGCCGTCGGTCGCGGCCTGGAGCGCCTCGGGCGTCTCGTACCGGGTGCCCGCCCAGAGGTACGGGGTGCCGTTGCTGAAGTTCGTCCAGTACGGCGCGACGGTGTTCGAGCCGGCCCGGGTGTCCTTCGCGGACGGGGCGGAGACCACGATCTCCGCGCCGTCCGGCTTGGGGCAGGTGTAGGGCGCGGCGGGCGAGAAGTGGCTGCGCACCAGGTTGTTGAACAGGTTCGAGCCGGAGGAGTCGCCGGCCAGCTCGATGCCGACCGTGCAGCCCTCCGCCACCGTGTTGTTGGTGAGGGTCGTCCCGGGCGAGTCGGTGACCTTGATCCCGGAGACGTCGGCGCGGACCACGGTGACCCGGCTGGAGCCGGTGACCGTGATCACCCCGGCGTTCAGCGACCGCACGATGACGTCGTGCACACCGGACAGCCGCAGGTCGCGGCCCACCGAACCCTTGACGGTGATGGGCTTGCCGGGCTCACCCGACTTGGTGACCACGCTGTCGGCGCCGTACGGGGTGCGGAGCACCTCCACCGTCTGGCCGGGCAGCGCCGCCGTGGTGGCCGCGTCGACGGAGCAGAACGGCTTGGCCGCCGTTCCCGGCCCGGAGTCGGAGCACGCCTGGTTACCGGCGTCGACCCTCAGCACCCCGGGCGTCTCGTCGGTGGAGCCGGCGGTGGCGGCCGAAGCCGAGGTGGCGGCGGCGGGAAGGCCGCCGAGCACGGTGACAAGCCCTGCGGCGAGCATGCCCTTGGCGCGGTTGGGGCGCACGATGTGGTCCTCCGGGGTTCCGGGGTGGGGACGGGAAACGCGACCCGGTGGGCACGGGCCCGGTCAGGCGGGTCGGCCCGCGGAGATTCGCGGACGGAACGATTATGACGAGTGGCCGGACGCGATGATCACGCACCCCACCCCTCACCGTCACCGGACCGGCACACTTCCCTCCCCGGCCCGGGATCCCGGAGCGAACTCCGTTCCTCCACAGGGGCGTTGCGCGCTCGGGACCGCGCCCTGCGGCGCGGTCCCGCCCATGGCGTCCGCCCGCCGCGCTTCCGTGACCAGCTCCCGGGAGTGCCGCGCTCCGGTCCGCTGTCTGCCGGGCCCGTCCCGGCCCTCGGCCGTACGGGAGGGGGGAACGCGCCGCAGCGGCACCGTTGCTGAGACCGTGCCGGATCGCTCCCGGCCTCGGACTCCTCGCCACGGCGGCCGTGACGGTCCGGCTGGCTCTTGGGCGTTGACCGGACACAACCTCTCGACCCCGCCCGGTGCCGGGCCGGGCCGGGTCAGGGGGCCGGGAACCGCTTGCCCGAGGCTCCGGCGGCGCGGTGGCACAGCTCGATGAGCGGGCCGAGGAACTGGCCGCCGTACGCGCGGGCGGCGGCGTCGCCGACCTGCTCAAGCCGGAGTACAAGGGCCAGGTCGCC